>JBEKKG010000364.1:0-12364 GCA_050010835.1 Planctomycetota bacterium | reverse complement strand
TGTCCATCGTTGATATTCCCGTGGATGCGGATTCCGTCACTGTATCTTTCAGTGTTGCGCAAGTGGTCGCCGAAGGATATTTCGACGGCCTGCGCGTTGAAGCCGAAGGTACGCCGCCCCCCAACCCCTTTGCTCCGGGAGGCCAGGCGCCCGCTCCCGCAGCCCAAGCCCCCACCCCGCCAGCCCAGGGCGCGCCTGTGGCTCCGGCCCTGTCTGCCACGCCACTCCCGGTGGCGCCCAGCGGCATCGCCGCGAGCGCGCCCCGGAAGACAGTCGAGGATGACGGCATCCTCTTCAGTCCCGAGATTGCAGCCGTGCTCGGCGCCGCGCGCAGGAAAGGCGCGACTGAGCGGTCCTACATAGTGCTGGGGCCGGGCGCTCCGCTCAGGGAACTCGGAAACAAGCCGCTGGGGAAGTGGACGCCCATGACCGCAGGCAGCAACTTGTCGGGTGCGGCGGCTACAGCGGGGAATCTGCTATCCGGGCTGCCGAGTTTTGTGGTGGCGCACAAAGCTGAAGTGGTGCTGGTCGCGGGTGGAGTTCTGGAGACCCACAAGCTCGCGTACCAGGAGCTCTACGACTGGGTGGACGTGGCCAAGGTCTGCCTGCGCCTGGGTGTCACGCCCGTCTTTGTCCTGCCGCCGGCCGGGCCGCTGGACGAATTGCGCCGGGACATGCTGGAGGCGGCCAAGGCGGCGAATTGTCCCGCGGTAGACCTGAAGAACGCGACGCTGGGCCCGTTGCGCCTGCAACACCTTCTCGATCTTCTGGAAGTGCACGTTTTTGACCGCGCGCCGAAAGCGCCGAGCAAGAACGACGAAAAGAAGGGGCCGGCGGTTGAGTGACATTCGCCCCAGAGGGGCGAGGGACGAGGGGCGAGGGACGAGGGACGAGGGACGAGGGGCAAGGGACGAGGGACGAGGGGCGAGGGATAAGTGACATGTGTCCCGCGTGGTGTGGAGTGCAGCTATGAATGCGAAGTTACTTCTGGCCGTTGGGGCTGTGCTGCTGCCGTGTCTGGCGCCTGCGGTTTGGGGCGGCGAGCCAGCCGTGCCCGCGGTGCCTGCCGTGCCCGCCGTGCCGGAAGGACCGTGGTTTCCGTTCCCTGAACTGCCCTCGGTGCTCTATTATGAAGACTTCCAGGACGGCGCCGGAGCTGCCGCGATGGGGAAAGTCGTGGACGCGCCCGAACTGGCCGGCTCCAAGGCCTATCAGGGGGGTGAAGGGTTTACTTATAACGACAAGCATGCCTCCTCGACGAAGATCAACTTGGCGCAGACCAAGGTGAAGGTCCCGGGAACCTATAGGCCCTCGGACATCCGGCTCTATTTCACCTACTATGCGGAAGAGGCGATGGAAGGTATGATCTATTTTCAAGGCGCAGAGAAATACGAACACAAATTGCCTGTCGGTGACGTCAAGAAGTGGAACAAGGTCACTGTGGAGGTTGGGGGACTCAAATCTGGCCAGAAGAAGCAGCCCATGAAGCCCAACGAGCTTTTTACGGAGGTGGCGATACATCTTTTCCCGCATTCGGGCAAGAACTTCCAAAAGGTCTATTTTACCGACGTGCTTATAACCAACGGGGTGCTCAAGCCCGCGGACGTCCTGCCGCTCGTGCAAAGGGCCCGCAAGCGCGTCAAGGACATCGAGAAAACCACGGCCAAGGACGGCTTCAGTTTTCAGCCGCAGAATCAGGATGGCCTGCGGAGTATCGTGGCTGCCAACCTGCGGAAGAAGAAGGACAAAACCGTCCTCTTCATGGGCCCGCGCCCCGGTGACGGCCCGGCACTCCTCAAGGACCTGAACGGCGCCGCCGCCAAGAGCAAGCTCGTGGGTTATACCTTCCTGCCGGCCGAAGCCCCTGACAATTCGCCGGCCGGGGGGTTGGACGATATGCGCACGCTGCTGAAGTGCAACATGGACAAGACCGCAGCCCTCTTCGTCCTGTTGGTGCTGAGCTACAAGGATGTCAATGCGCCGGCCGAGTCCGTGCGGGTGGTTGTGGAGCGCACGCTGGCCGCCGGTTGCATCCCGCTTGTGAGCCTGCCGCCGCTGTTCACGACCCTTTCAGCCACGGACAAGAAGAAAGTTGAAACCTTCGTCAACGCGGTGAACAATATCTGCGCCCCCAAGGGCGTCCCGGTAATCGAGGCGGGCAGCGTCCTCAAAGACGTGGCCAACCCGCTGGACGGCGGGGAACTTAGCGCCG
This sequence comes from Planctomycetota bacterium, assembly GCA_050010835.1. Lineage (GTDB taxonomy): Bacteria > Planctomycetota > SZUA-567 > H5-PLA8 > H5-PLA8 > JAPLOD01. Next base: position 10,152 of record JBEKKG010000364.1, on the reverse strand, counting down.
CGGGCCTGGCGGGCGTGGCGGGCGTGAGCGTAGCCGCGCTCATGCATCTCGACACGTACCTGCTCGGGCGGAAATAGTTCTGGAGAACACCGGCATGGCTCATACCAAAGGTCTGACGCGGCGCGCGTTCCTGGGCCGCACGGCGGGGGCGCTGGCTGCTCCCACCGTGATCACCTCTTTCTCCCTTGCCGGCGAGGACCGGCCGGCGCCGAGCAACCGCATCACCGTCGGCATGGTGGGTGTGGGCGGGGAAGGCACCAAGAACCTCCATGCCTTCCTGGGCCAGCCGGACGCCCAGGTTGTCGCCGTCTGCGAGGTGGATCCGCAGCGAATGGAGAAAGCGCACAGCGCAGTCGAAACCAAGTATGCCAACGACAAACGCAGCGGCGCTTTCAAAGGCTGCAGCACCACTCAGGACTTCCGCGACATCCTCGCCCGCGACGACGTGGACGCTGTTATGATCAGCACGCCGGACCACTGGCATTGCCTCATTTCCGCTATGGCCCTCCGCGCAGGCAAGGACGTGATCTGTGAGAAACCTACCTTGACGATCCAGGAGGGCCGCTTCGTTGCCGACTTGGTGAAGCGCTACGGCGCGGTCTTTCAGACTTCCACCGAGGACCGCTCGCTGGCCATGTATCATCGCATGGCCGAGTTGGTCCGCAACGGCCGCATCGGCAAGCTGCAGCGGATTTACGTCAAGCTGCCTGGCGGGCCGGATAACCCCGGCGACGCGACGCCGCAGCCGGTGCCGCCGGGATTCAACTATGAGATGTGGCTGGGACCGGCCGCGTGGGCGCCCTACACGCCGGCGCGGATTCACTGGAACTTCCGCTGGATCTGGGACTATTCCGGCGGCGTGCTGACGGACTGGGGCGCGCACCTCATTGACACCGCTCAATGGGGCAACGACACCGAGCGCACCGGACCCGTCGAGGTTGAGGGCACGGGCAAACGCCACACGACGGGTCTCTACAATACTTTCTACGAATACCACCTGTGCTACAAGTACGCCAGCGGGGTCGAGATGTTCATAGACAGCGGAGGCGCGGCTTTGAAGTTCGAGGGCACCGCAGGCTGGGTCGGCAACGACGGCTGGACTGCCCCGCTGCAGGCCAGTTCGCCGCAAATCCTCAAGAGTGTCATCGGTCCCGGCGAGATTCACCTCTTCACCTGCCCCGGCGGCGAGCACAGGAACTTCCTGGACTGCGTGAAGACCCGCACCGACCCATACTTCCCCGCGGAGATCGGCCACCGTTGTTCTTCAGTCATGCACATCGGCAACATTGCCATGTTGACCGGCCGCAAGCTCCGCTGGGACCCGGCCGCCGAGCACTTTGTTGACGATCCCGGCCCCGACCGGCTTAGGGCGCGGGCTATGCGCGCGCCGTGGCGGCTGTGAACTACTCACCACAGAGACACAGAGACACAGAGAAAGGATTTTAGATTTGAAAAGCTCAAGTTCTGCCGTTCTCTGTGTCTCTGTGTCTCTGTGGTGAATGAAGTTTGTTAGCCGTATGCCCCGAGTCCGAAGAAGACCTGCTTCTTGAGGAACCTGTAGAACCAATGGTCCTCCGGCAGTTCTTCACCCGGCAGATGCTGGCTGCTGCGCGGAGTGAGCGCCTCCAGTTCCGCCAGGGCCGTCCCGCGCCCGCTGAAATCCCGCGCGCCGCTGCTCCGGATATACGCGCCCAACTCCTGCGGCCGCTCCAGGATCACGCAGCCTTTCGTGCGCTCTGTGACGAACTTCGTGAAGCCGCGCAGGTACTCGCTGCCGTTGATGCTCTGGAACAGCTCGCCGCCGTTCTGCGGGACGCATTCCTTGGCGAAGGAAAGCGCCGGGCAGACCTCGATGCTTCCCTGCGGACCGATATGGTAACCCAGCCCCAGCGCCGCCGGACAAAAGGCTTCGCCTTCCGCCGTCCAGTATGAGTCAATGATCAAGAGCGGCTGCTTGCGCCGCAGTTCCAGCAGGCGCCTGCGCATGAACAAAAGCTGCTCGCGGCTCAGGCAATACTCGGGGTGTACCGGCGCGCCCATGGGTCGGTAGACGTAATACCACAGGTACATGGCGCCCTTGCCGATGATGAAGCGCGCATACTCGTCGCTCAACAACTCCTGCACATTCGTGCTCGTCGCGGTGCAGGCCACGCCGTAGAAGATGCCCGCTTTCTGGAGCCGCTCCAGGCCCGCTGCGGCAGAATCGAAGACGCCCGCGCCGCGGCGCTGATCATTGTGTTCCCGCCAGCCGTCCAGGCTCACCAGCGGCGTCACGTTGCCGGCGCTCTTGAGCCGCGCCACGCTCTCCGCGGTAAAGAACATCCCGTTGGTGATGACCTGGAAGTAGCAGTCCGGGTGGCGCGCGAAGATGTCCCACAAGCCGGGGTACAGGAACGGTTCGCCGCCCAGCAGCGTGTAGAAATAAGCCTGTTGTCTCTTGCCGGCGGCGATGATGCGGTCCACGTCTTCCGCGCTCAGGTTGAAGGTCTGCCCGCCCTTCTCGATCCAGCAGCCGTGGCAGCGCAGGTTGCAGGCGTTGGTGAGCGCGATGAACATGAAAGGCGGATAGAGTTCGCCTTTCTGCAAACGTCCCTTGTAGGCCTTCACGGCGCGGAAGCCTTTGAAGGCATACAAGTGTGCGGCTTTGAACACCAGCCGCGGAGAGATTTCGGTGAGGCCCCGCCAGGCCAAGCCCATCAACATGCCCCCAGATTACTCGCACGGTGCGGCATTTTCGACTCAAGATTCAGTAAATGCGTGGCCCAGAGCGTACCGCGGGCGTCCCGCCCGCCTTCGTCCTCGCGCCCTGCCGGCCTGCCACGGGCGGGCGGGACGCCCGCGGTACATTTGCTGACATGCACCCCCACGCCCCCGCCCCCAAAACGCCCCTTTAACTTCTGCCTCGTTCTCCTTATAAACCTGGCATGGACGACTTCGGGAATGTTATCGTGAACGACAAGCAGGTCCTGGCCGGCAGCATCGCCGCGTTCCAGCAGGCGCATCAGCGGGTGGGGCGGGAACTGAGCAAGGTCATTATCGGGCAGCGCGAGGTGGTGGACCAGATGCTCGCCTGTTTCTTCTGCGGCGCGCATTGCCTGCTCATCGGCGTCCCGGGGCTGGCCAAGACGGCTATGGTCAAAGCTCTGGCCGAGATCACGGCCCTGTCGTTCAAACGCATCCAGTTCACGCCGGACCTGATGCCCAGCGACATCACGGGCACGGACGTAATCGAGGAGGATTCCAAGTCCGGCAAGCGCGATTTCAAATTCCTCGCCGGCCCGGTCTTCGCCAACATCGTGCTGGCCGATGAGATCAACCGCACGCCTCCGAAGACGCAGGCCGCGCTGCTCGAAGCCATGCAGGAGCAGCAGGTCTCCATCGGCAAGGTTACCTATCCGCTCCCCAAGCCCTTCTTTGTCATTGCCACGCAGAACCCGATTGAGCAGGAAGGCACCTACCCGCTGCCCGAGGCCCAGCAGGACCGTTTCATGTTCAACATCCACGTCGGCTATCCGTCCGCCGACGAGGAACTGGAGATCTACCGTTACACCACGCACGGCAAGCCCCTGCACTTGTCCCCGATCCTCGCTGCCGACGAAATCCTGCGCCTTCAGGAAGTCGTGGACCGCATCGTGGTCAGCGATTACGTGCTGCAGTACGTGACGGATATCGTGCGCGCCACGCGCCCCGCCGAACCGCAGGCCCCCAAGTTCATCAAGGAACTGGTGGACTGGGGCGCCGGGCCGCGCGCCGGCCAGTACCTGGTGAAGGGCGCCAAGGCGCTTGCCGCAATGGACGGACGCTTCAACATCTCCTGCGAAGACGTGCGCCGCATCGCCGTGCCCGTGCTGCGCCACCGCCTGGGCACCAATTTCCAGGCGCAGTCCAGCGGCGTGGATGCCATGCAGATCGTCCACCTGCTCCTCAAGGAAGTCCCCGAACCGAAACTCACTTGAGATCAGGTGGGCGTCGTACCGCGTTGAGAAAATTGTGGGACGGTAGGACAGGCTTTCCAGCCTGTCCGGACAGCCTGGAAAGGCTGTCCTACCTCCACTATTTGCGTTCCAGGCTAAGTAGATTCGGCAGGACGCGAGCGCCGAAGATGCGTTTGGCTCTGGCCTCCACGTCCGGCCATTTCATGCGCATGGCCGTTCTGCGTGGATGGGCCGGTGTGCCTTCCGCCAGCATCAGAACGCCAGATAGGAATTTCTGCCGCTCGCGCGCCGGCAAGGCTTCGACCAGTTTGAGTAGCTCAACAGCGCTCATATAGGTACAATAGCCCACTTCCCAGCCTATGACAAGCGCGGACAGGAAGCAGCCCCGGTCCGCGGCACCCGCAATCGCGCGCTGTTCCAATCCGCAATCTTCAATCCGCAATCCGCAATCACACCAGTCCCCAGCGTTTGCGCAACATCCATTCGAGCGTCAGGAAGCCGGCAAAGAACGCCAGGAGCCAGGGCCGGTTCCAGGCCTCCGCCGCTTCCGCCACCGTCTTGGAGAAACTGGCTTGGCGCTTGGCCACGGCCTGGAAGGCATCGGCTGCATGGGCCGGGTCGTAATACATCCCCCCGCTCAGCGCCGCGATGCGCCGCAGCAGGCTCAGGTTGGCTTTGGGGTTGTCATGTTCCACGTCGGGCGCGGCGACCTGGAAGTCCACGCTGTCGCTGTCCAGCGCCTTGTCGTCCGCACCCAGAGCAAGGGCGCGGCAGCGATAGTTGCCGGGGAACCCTAACGCCAGGCGCTTGCTGTAATCTCCCGGCCCCGCGCCCAGTTCCTCCTTCCAGACCGGGGCTTCCAGTTCCTCCAGAAAACGGCTTACCGCGATGACGACGCGCGCGCTTTTCAGGGCCGCGCCGGTCTTCTCGGTTTCATGTGCGACCACGTGGAAAGCGGCTTCCTCCCCGACCCGGTACTGCAAGCGCTCGACATCCACAAAGACGGCCTTGTCCGTGTCGCGGTAATCGCTGTGTGTCAGCCAGGTGGCGAGGTTGCGCCAGAAGTGCTTGGGCGTCTCGCTCTGCCCCGCTTTCACCGCCCACTGCCAGGTGCTGTCGGCCGTCAACACCGCGGCGCGCCCCTTGCCGTATTCCTGTACGATCAGGAATGGACTGTCGCCGGCGTGCAGCAACACATGGGCTGCCGGACGCGTGTTGGCCACGCGGTCCACCACCGGTAGCGGCGGGATCAACTTCCACAGCGCCGCGCTCTGCGCCGGCGTGTCGCCGATGGCCAGCACCCCATGTGCGCTTTCGAGAGGCGACACTTTGACCGGCAGCGGGCCTTCGGCCACGCCGTCATCCCGGCCCAGAATGACCGGCAGGACTGGGGCCAGCGGCGTGTTCTGCCAGCCGCCCATGCCGAGGTTGCTCACGCCGCCGATCATCAGCACAGCCCCGCCGTCCTCGACGAACTTGGCCAGGGCTTGCAGCGCTTGGGGCTCGAAACGCGCGGCCGGCAGGTCGCCGAGGATCACCAGCCGCAGTTGCGCCCAGTCCTCCTCGCGCCAGGGCAGCAGTTCCCTGGCCGCGCTGGTCCGGACATTGAAGGCGTTGAGCGCGGTGAGCTGGATATTGGGCGCGGTTTCCAGGACGGAACGGACCGCGCCGAACTCTTTGCGGATCGCCCCCTCCACGAACCACACGCCCAGCTTCGTGCGGTACACGCGGAAGAAGGCCGTGCGCGAGTTGTTGGCGGTGTCAACTTCATCGGGCACCTGCCCCACCGTGGCCAGCACGCGGTGGACGCCGAGCGCCTCCGGCACATAAGTGATCTCCACGGGCGCCGCCGGCACGTTGGCGCCCGGCGCCAGACTCAGCATGCTCTGGTGAATCTTCTGGCCGGCGATCTCGACGGTCAGCGGCACGACTGCCGGCGAAGGCAGCGTGGAGTCCACTTCTACGCGCAGCAACATGTGCGAGCCGACGAAGGCTTTATCCGGCACCACCAGTTCCCGGATGCGTATGTCCTTGTAGGCCGCCGGCGTGGCCTCCTGCCCCAGGCCGATGCAGTACAGCGGCACGCCTGCGCGCTGCAACGCTAGGGCGGCGGAGATCACGTCCTGCGGCCCATTGTGGCGGCCGTCTGAAATCAGGATCGCGCTGGCGCCAGGGTTGCCGCCGGCCTCTGCCGCAAGCACCTCCAGCATCGCGGCCACATCCGTGGACAGTCCGGTGGGACCGATAGGAGCGGCACCGCCGGCGTTCGTGTGGGGCGAGTTGGCAACTCGCCCCACGGCGGCGGCTTCGCCCGGCAGTTCCTCGAGTCTCCGCGGCGTGCTGTCGAAGAGGTAGCGTTGCAGCTCGAAATCGGAGCTTAGCCGCCCCAGTTCGCGCCGCTGCGCTGAGATTATATCCGTCGCCGTCTGCCAGCGCGTCCGTCCCCCCGCGGTATCGCGCAAGTCCATCGAGGCCGAACTGTCCACCGCAATGAAACACAGGCCGCGCTCGCGCAATTCTTTCTGTTGCACCAGCACTGGCCGCGCCAGGCACAACAGCACGGCCGCGAAGGCGCACAGGCGCAGCAAAACCAGGACGAACAGCCGCGCCCCGGACAATCTCCGCGTCGTGCGGACGTAGCTGCGCCGCACGCTCAAGAACAGCAGCAAGGCCAAAGGCCCGAGTATGAGCGGGTTCAAGAACGGATCGAAGCGCAGCGCCTCAAGGTTTACCATGGCTGCTTGCGGCCCCCAACCAACTGTTTTTCCTATCTGTGTTCATTCCGGATCCTTCGGGACGCCCTTGCCTGCTATGGGAAGAATGGGAAGAATAGGAACGATGGAACGGCTAACCTGTTCACCCCTTCACCTGTTCACCTCTTCACCATCGGCTTCGGTCTCCACGCGGTACAGGCGGTTTGCCAGGAACCCTTCTGCCAGCAGCAGCGCGAGGAGCGCCAGCAGCAGCACGGCGGTCACTTCCCGCCTGCCGCCCCCTGCGGCAACTCCGCCGAGCAACTCCAGTTCGTCCACGTTGCGGACTACCGCGGTCTTCCAGGCCGCGAAGGCCTGACTGACTGTTTCGGGCTCGGCCTTCGCCAGATCGGACTCTGCGCCCTCGGGATTGACCGCCACGAGCGTGGAGAGCGGGGTCTGGCTGTCCGCGGCGCGCCAGCGGAACTCGTGCACTCCCGGCACGTCCAGCGGCGGAACTATGACGGTAACCGGAGGCGCGCCGCTTTGCACCGCGCCTACCGGCGCCTCCGGGTGCAGGGCAGTGTCCACGCGCAAGGCTTCCGGAGTTGGCGCGCCGGGTTTATGCCACAAGACCTGGCCGTCGGCGGGAGGCGCGGGCAGCGTCAGGACCAGCGGAAAGCCCAGCCGTGCCTTGAGTTCGCCGTCGCCGCCGGAAAGATAGCGCACGCTGTCGAGCACCAGCGTCACGAAGGCCTCGCCATGCTTGGGCAGGTCGCTCGATTCCCGGTCCGGGCCGATGGCGCAGAGCACCACCCGGCCGCGGCCGTACGTTTTTTCCAGCAGCAGCGGGGAGCCGTCACTTAGTTGCAGGACCACGCTGCAGGCGGGATCGCGCGCCTCGGGGACGATCCGGACGAGCCGCTTGACGCGCGCTTCACGCAGCAGCCCGGCAGTGCCCGGTGTCAGGCGTGCCAGCAAGGGATGTTCCGGCTGCGCAATGGTGGCGGCTTCAGGCTTCCCCAACACGGCCGGCTCGCCGATATGGCCGGGCAGCAGGCCTGAGTTCCTCGCGTATTCCTGGTAGCCATAGCGCCGCACGTCGGCAGGATTGGTGTGCGGCCCCAGCCACACGAACAATCCGCCGCCGTCGTTGGTCCACTGCTGCAAGGCTGTCCAGCTCGCGTCGCTCAACTGTCCGCAGTCTGCCAGAATGACGACGCGGTGCTTGGAGAGCATTTCCGCGGACAACTCGCCGGCCCGCGCCACGATGCACACCAGGCCGCTCGCAGTAGGACGGGCCTCCGGCCCGTCCGGCAGGCGGGACGCCTGTCCCACGCCCGGCCCGTCTGACAAGCGGGACGCCTGTCCTGCTTCCGGCTGCAATGCGGCCTGGATGAAGAACCCCGTGCCCCGCTCGTTGCCGCGCCCCTCAACCACCAGCACGCTGGCCGGCCGGCCGGCTTCGTAAACAAAGTAGAAGTCCTGGTCCATCGGCAAGCGGTCGGAGGCCGGAAGATGCAGGCGGCCTTGGTGCGCGCCGGCCTTGCCTGTCTGAAACTCCAGTTCGACATCCACAGTCTCCTGGCCCTTGGGCTGGAGCAGCTTCTGCGCCACGCGCCGTTCATCCACGTACAACTCCACCAGGCAGGGGCTGTCCTTGTCTACCGGCCGGACTTTTCCCAAGACCGTGGCCGCGGTCTCCGCAGGCAGCACCCGCCCCGGCAGGCTGGCCGCCAGCGCCGCGCCGTCGCTGGCGTGAGCGGAAGCGACGTCCACTATCACGAGCGGGAACTTGGGAAGCTCATTCTGCTTTGCCGGGCCGCTGGGAGCGCCGGCGTCCCCGCCAGCCCGGAGGCCAGCGCTACCGCCGCCGAACCTGCCGGCGGGGATGCCGGCGCTCCCATTTCTGGCCAAAAGCGCGTTGATGGCGTTGGCCTGCAAGTCGGTGCAGAGCACCACTGCCGCCGGTCCCGCCACGTGGTCGCGCCGGAGAATCTCGCCGGCGGCCTGGAGTGCGGCAGCCAGGTCCAGCCCGCGTCCCGTGGCGTTGGCTTCAAGCAGTTTCTGCCGCATTACTTCGTGGCGGTAGCTGAGCCGTCCTTGCGCGCGCTCGGCATTCTCCGTCGCCAGGATCAAGGCCGCGCGGGCATCCGGGGCCAGCCGGCCGAGCAGCCTCAAGGCTTGCTGCCGTGCCAGGTCAAAGCGCACGCCTTCCGGCTCCATGTAGCTCATGCTCATGGACTGATCCATGATCAGCACGTAGTCGCCGCGGAGCCTTGCCGGAGCGTTGGCCTGCTCGCGCGGACAGGCCAGGTACAGTGCCAAAGCGAGCAGCAGACCCAGCAGCGCAGTGGCATACTCGTGGCTGGCCAGGGCCCATAAGGCGAGCACCACCAAGCTGGCGCCGCACGCTGCCCATCCGGCCTGGAATGCCGTGGCGCTGGCTATGGGCCGGGCCAGGGCCAAGGCTATGACCGCCAGCGCGGCCATGCGCAGCGCCAGCACCAGCAGGTGCTTCAGGCGCAAGACCTGCGCGCTGCTTCTTTGCGAGCGCAAAATGAAGCGCAGGGCAGGGAAGCGATGCCGCAACGGCTTGACCCGGCCAAGCAGATGGATGAGCACCGGGACGCCGGCTGCGCCAAGGCCCCACAATAGAGGAGCAGCAAGAAACTCCATGACAAATCAGAAACTCGAAATCCGAAACTCGAAGAAAACAGACAAACTGCAAAAACCGTAACCGCTCAGTGTCCGAGCCGCGCGCGTAAGCAAGCGGTAGTGTCCGCTCCCTCACGGTCGCGGCTCGGAGACTGAACCGTTACGAAAAACCGTAACCGCTGACCCCAGCCTGGCAGGATGTTATCCCCGGCGTTGAGTCAGGCCAACTGATTTCTCGTTGTGCATAGTCGTAAGTGGCAAGAGACATGTTCGCGGGCGTGTTGTGCCCTGGCATGACTCCCATATTTCCCATAACTCCCATCGGACATACCGGTGGGCGTGTCGTTCCATGTCACCGCCCCGATGCAAGAGGCTTCGGCAGGGCAGTAGTAAAATTATCAAAGGATTCGCCAATATCCCCAAGCCCCTCCTCCCTCGCCCCTCGCCCCTATCGGGAGTGTTTCATTTCAGTTAGCCTGCGAAGGAGCCACGGGTGCCTTCGCCCGTGGTACGGCGGGCGAGGCGCCCGCCGCTCCTAACTGAAATGAAACACTCCCGCCCCTATCCCCGTGCGGCTTTGCCTCTTGTGTTGCGGCGTCCGGCCTTGTACGATTACCCTGCAGTTCGAGTGTGTTTGTATTGGAGCATGAGACGTGGACGTGAAACCTTCGCCTGAAGGTACGCCCAAACCCGCAGAGGTCCGCACCCCCGCCACCGGCGGCTTGGGCCACGCTCCCGGCACCGGCGGCTTGGGCGCGCTGACGCCCGCACTGCCCTTGCAGGACCTCACAGCGGAGGCCCTGATCCGCAAGGCCCGCGCACGACCTTCAGGGGCGCTGAGCGGCCCACGCTCGGCGGCATCCCCC
>JBEKKG010000363.1:0-7422 GCA_050010835.1 Planctomycetota bacterium | reverse complement strand
CGGTCCTCATCCTCGGGGCGGGCGAGACCGTGGTGTCGGTTTTGCTGGCGACCTCATTGTTTGAACACAACTGGCTGGCCTATACAGTGTCCTGGCTTGTTTGCCTTCTGGTTGGCTGCGGGTTGGTGCTCTGGCGCGGTTTGCGCTGTGCGGAGGGTGTGCGTGGCGCGGCGGATTGGCCGGCGGCCAAACTGGCGGCAGGCTGCGCCGCCGTTTCGGCTCTGCACCTCATGACTTTGTGGAATATGGATACGAACATGCGGCTGAATCTGTCGGCCCTGCGCCTTGAGGCCGGCGCCATGGCCGTGGCGGCGGCCCCGCCGCGTCCGCCGGACCACGAGAACGCCGCTTTCCTCTACGAGAAGGCGTTTGTTCTGATGAAGCGAATCAACGACACAGACCCGGGCTGGACCTCCCTGCGGCAACCCAATAAATGGTACAGCAACTTAAATAAGCGGGACTATAACGTCAAAGACCCCGAGCTGCGCAGGTTCCTGAAAGCGCATGAGCCCACACTCACGCTGCTGAGACGCGCCGCCGCCATGCAGGGCTGTTGTTTTGAGCGGGACTATGCCCACATAAGCCTTGATATGCAGTTGCCCGAACTGTCGCAACTGCGCCAAAGCGCCCGGCTCCTGGCCGCCGACGCGCGTTGCAAAGCCGCTGATGGGCAGGTCCGCGCGGCGCTGGAGAACGTCGCGGCCATCCAATCCATCTCCCAGCACCTCGGCTCTGAGCCGATCCTGATCTCGGGCCTGGTTTGTGTTGCGATTGATTCACTGGCGACAGAGACCTTTGAGGGCATCCTGGTTTCGACCCAGCCCATTGCCGCCGACCTCGCGGCGCTGCCCTGGGACGAGACTGTTTCATTTCAGCGCATTCTGCACCGTACCTTGGTCGGTGAGGAGGCGTTCGGCTTATCGGCCTTTGCCCTGCTGTCCGCGGAAGGAAGGGGTTCGGATGCAATGCCCCGCGAACTGGGCTTCGACGAGAAGTTCGCTGGTTCCTTCCCTGGCCAACTGTTTCGGGTCTATCTGCTGCCGGATGACGTGGCGGGCTATCGAAGACAAATGAGGGAGATGAGAGACAGCGCTGCTCAGGGCTTTCAGGAGGCGCAAGCCCGGTTTCCGAAACTGGAGGACGAGCAGAGAGCCAAGCGGCCCGGCATCCTTTCGGGGATGCTCCTTCCCGTCCTGACACACTCCTGCCAGAGTTTCGCACGCGCTGAAGCCAGGCACAGGCTAGGCCGGCTGGCCCTGGCTGTGGCCACCTTCCGCGCCAAGACCGGACAATTGCCCGCTAAGCTCGAAGGCCTCGTGCCGGAATACATCGCCGAAGTGCCGCTCGATCCCTATGACGACAAGCCGCTGCGCCTGGTCTCGCACCCGGCCGGCATAATACTCTATAGCATCGGCCCGGACCTTACCGACGACGGTGGGACGAAGGAATTCGATAGTGCTACCGGAAAGGGGGACATTGTATTCAGGATTGGCGATGTGCCTGGGAAAGGTGACAAGTGACACGTCACTTGTCACTTCAAGGGCACGCCCAGAATGCTCTTCGGCGCCGCCGGCCGACTCTGCTCCAGCGGCACTATGCGCCCCACCGTGCGGTTCTTCTGCGTCAAGTACTTGGCGGCCACGGCTGTGACTTGTTCGGGCGTCACGGCGCCGATGCGCTCGATGTCGCGGAAGAGGTTGTGCCAGTCCCCGCTCAGGGCCTGGTAGTCCGCGAGCTCCTGGGCCAGGCCGAGATTGGATTTCAAGCTGCGCAGCACGCCGTCCCGGTAGCGCGCGACGACACGCTTGAGTTCCTCGGCGGTGGGCGGCTCGGTTTTGAGCTTCTCGATTTCCGCGAGCAGGCAGGCTTCCAGCTCATCGGCGCTGGTGCCTTCGGGAGTTTCGGCGCTGAAGATGAACAAGCGCGGGTAGCGCGCGCCCGGCGCCATCCACGAGCCGACAGCGGCGGCCTTGCGCGTCTTGACCAGGCGTGTGTAAAAGCGGGAGGCCCGGCCCGAGGTGGCGATTTCGTCCAGCACTTCCAGCGCCGGGGTGTCCGGGTGGCTGCGTTCCGGAATGTGGTAGCCGGCCAGCAGCGCGGGCTGGGCCGCGAACTCCACCTCGACCCGCCGCTCCCCGTCCTGCGGCGGCTCGACCACGGCGGGCTTCTCCGGCTCCTGGCCGCGCGGGATGCGTCCGAAGTAGGCGCTCACCAATTGGCGCGCCTGGGCCACGTCAATGTCGCCCGCGATGGCCACGATGGCGTTTTGGGGCACGTAATGCGCGCGGTAGAAATCCAGCACCTTCGCCCGCGTGTAACCCAGGATGTCGCTGCGGCGCCCGATCACGGGCACGCCGTAGGGATGCGTGCGGAAGGCGCTGCCCAGGAAAGCCTCGTACAGCTTGCCGAACCAACTGGTCTCAGTGCGCATGCGGCGCTCTTCCAGCACCACTTGTTTCTCTTTCTCAAGCTGGCGCGGGACGGTGTTCATGAAGCGGTCTGTCTCCAGGGCGGCCCACAGTTCCAGCTTGTTGGCGGGGAGCGAAACGTGGTACACGGTGCGGTCGGCGCTGGTGAAGGCGTTGAGTCCCACGCCGCCGTTGCGGTCCACGACGTTGGCGTATTGGTTCTGTTGCACGAATTCTTCGGCGTTCTTCACCTTTTCAGCCAGGTTCTGCACTGCGCGCGCGAGCGTGGCTTTCTGGTCTTCGCCCAGCTTCGCACCGGACGCCGCCCACTTGGCCAGCAGCGCTTCGATCTGCCGCCCGACGCCGCCGGGGCCGCCCCGCGGGCCGGTGCTGACCGCCTGCGCCAGCAGCGTGAGGAATTCGGCGCGCATCTCGGCGCTCATGCCGCCCTCAAAGGCCTGGATTTCATCGTAGAGTTTGTCAATCTCGTACATGGCCGCGCACTCCGCGGCATAGTCTTTCGTCCCGATATTGGGCGTGCCCTTGAAGGCCAGATGTTCAAGCTGGTGGGCGATGCCTGTGATCCCGGCATGCTCATCCACCGAGCCGACTTTGACGTATGTGACGCAGGAGATGACCGGCGCATCGCCGCGCGGATAGAGAATGACCGTCAGGCCGTTCTCCAGCGTGAAGGAGACGATCCGGGCCTGGATTTCCGCGAATTCCTCCGCCGCCGCGGCGCCGAACCAGAGAGGACAGAGAACAAGAAAAAGGGCGGGCAGTCTCAATCTGGGCATTGCGGTGTGCGCTCCTTCCATTCCTAAAACGAACGACCAGCCACAGCGAACACAGAGTACACAGAGAATATACAAAATAACAATAAAAACCTCTCTGTGTCCTCTGTGTCCTCTGTGGCTAGAGTGTCGCCCCCGCCGCGGTTGCCAGCGCGACGGCGCGCCGCAGGTTGCGTGGATCGTCGCCGGGTTTTTCCTTGGGCGTTTCCAGGATCGCCGGCAGATGCCACAGCCTGCTGTCAGAAAGAAAGGCGCGAAAGCCCGCTTCTCCTATGCAGCCCCGACCGATGTGCTGGTGCCGGTCCAGGTGCGAACCGAGGCCGCCCTTGGAATCGTTCAGGTGCAGGCAGCGCAGGCGTTCCAGGCCGACGGTGCGGGCCAGACTGTCCAAGGCAGCGCCCGCGCCCTGGGGCGTTCGGATTTCATGGCCGGCGGCCAAGGCATGGCAGGTGTCCAGACACAGCCCCGCGCGCGGGCTCTGGCAGGCGTCCAGCATGTCCGCCAGTTCCTCGAAGCCGGCGCCCAGTTCCGTGCCGCTGCCGGCGCTGTTCTCCAGCAGCACTTCCGGACCCAGCGGAAATGCGGCCAATGCTTCGCGCAGGCAGGCCGCGACACGCCGGCGGGCCGCGGAGGACCGCGCGCGCTTATGATGGCCGCAGTGGATGACGTAGTAGCGCGCCCCAAGTTGGCTTGAGCGTCTGAGCTCCTCGATGAAAGCGTCCCGCGAAAGCCGGTACAGCCGCTCATCGGGCGTAGCCAGGTTGAGCAGGTACGTCGCGTGGACGATCAAGGGTTCAATCTTTGCAGCCGCCAGTTCGCTGCGGAAGCGCGCGAGGAACTGCGGGTCCAGGGGCGCCTTGCGCCAGGCCCTGGGATTCCCGCAGAAGACCTGAAGCGCCTTGCAGCCCAGTTCCTTGGCGCGCTGCGGCCCGTTCTTAAAGGGCAGATGCATCCCGAAGCGCAGAGCAAGGTCCTCCTATAGCGGGGTGCGGGGTGCGGGAAGCGGGGTGCGGGAACCCCGAATCCCGAACCCCGAATCCCGAACCCCGAATCCCGAACCCCGAACCCCTTCGAGCTATCTGCCTTCATCTGCCTTCATCTGCGGTTTCAAATCCTTCTCCGGTCCGGCATCCTGTTCGCGCAGCCGTGCGCCGTCCAGCATGATGTGCAGGCGGTCGCCTTCGCGCCGCAGCAGCTTGATGGCCCTGAAGTGGTTGGCGGGGCTGTCCTTTTGCTGATGGCTCCTGGCTTTCTCCGCGCCCAACAGGTAGCTCACGACCCAGCGTACCAGCAGGGGCGCATCGCGGCCCCGCAGGACCAGCTTGTGCAGTTCGGCGCGCAGGATTTCTCCATTCTCAATGTCCAGGTCGAAGAGCGCCTCAGCGTTGACGTATTTCCGCTCCGGCACCAGTCCGGGCGCGGCTTTCTGGGGTTGCGGCGGGCCGCCGGTTTCCTCCGGCTTCACCGGGATCGTGAACCGCATGGACATCCGGCCGTCCACGAAAGCACCGCGCACAAAGAGCGGCGCGTCCGGTTTCGGGGTAGCTTTGCGCTGTTCGTCCTCGATGATCTTCTGCATAGCGCCGTTGAAGACCCGCGTCGTCATGTACTCATTATAGACCGTGTCCTTCTGCTTCGCCTCATTGATGCCGTTCATAACGCGCTGGACGTCTTCCTCCTCGCCCGGCGACAAGTTCAACGGCTCATACTCTGCCATTCTCGGCTCGCCTGAGTTCTTCAGCCAAGCCACGGACTGCCAGACCAGGATGGCAAGCACGAAGACGAGAAAGGCGCCCGCGGCCACGGCGATTCCCAGAGCGATAAGCAGCCTGCGCCAGCAGCCGGAGTTTTCGCCGGAGGAGGATGGTGCGTTCATGGCAGCAACCCTTAACAGAATTGCAAATTGAAAATTGAAAATCGCAAATTGAAAATTGTCCGCCAACGCGCGCAGTCCAAATTTACAATTTTCAATTTTCAATTTGCAATGAGTTTAATTCCCTTTCGGCGCCCCCAGAGCCTTCAGGCGCTCCTGCGCCTCTTCGGCGTGTGCGCTCTTGGGCAGCCCCGCCAGCAGCTTGCGATAATAGCCGATGGCTTTCTCCGGCTCGCCGAGTTTCTCACTGCACTTCCCCGCCAGAAAGTAGGCCTGGTCGCGCCACGCAGACGCAGGCCGCTCGATCAGGACGCGCAAGGCCAGCTTTTTCCCGGCCAGGGCGTCGCCCTGCTTGAGGCTCAGTTCGGACAACCCCAGGATGGCGCGCTCCACCACCTCGTCCAGGTCCGCATCCTGGCCCTTCTCGCCCAGGACCTTGTTGAAGGCCTCCAGCGCGCCCTTGGCATTGGCGGCTTGCATGGCGCATTCGCCCAAGCCGCAGTAGGCCTCGCGCACGGAAGTTCCGGCGGGGTACTTCTTGACATAGCTTTCGAAACCCGCCAAGGCGTCCGCGAAGCGCCCGTGCTTGGCCAGGTTCTGGCTCAGTTGGAACAGCGCCTTTTCCGCTTGTGGGCTGTCCGGCTTGCGCGCGGTCGTTTCCTGCCAGGCCTGCACGGCTTCCTCGGGCTTGTTCAACTCGTCCAACAGGCGCCCGCGTTCGTACAGGGCTTCCGCCGCGTAGGGGCCTTCCGGGTCGCATTTCAAGACCTCGGCGAAGGCGTTGGCCGACTTCTCAGCCTGATTGGCGCGTCTGAGGGACCAGGCCAGATTCAGGTTGGCCGCGTTGCGAGCGGAAACGGGCAGGTCCTTGAGGTTGGCGGCCGCGGCCAGAGCGCGTTCATACTGCGCGATGGCGGCGGCATTATCGGCAGCATCGAAGGCAATGTTCCCCAGTTGGAAGGGGACCTCAAAAGCGGCCACGCCCTCCAGTTTCTGCTGCGCCAGTTTGTCGAGCAGGGACTTGGCTTCTACCGTCTCCTTCAGTTCCTTGCGGCACAGCGCCAGGTGCAGCATGGCGTCGAGCGCCTCCGGGGTGGACGGCTGGCCCTGAGCGGCAAGCGCAGCGACGAAATCCTCCTTGGCCTGCGCGAACTTCTTGCCATCGAAGCGCAGGTTGGCGCGCCGCATGAGCGCCTCTTTGACCTCGGGGGCCTCGGCGGGCCCGGCCTGGATCGTTTCCGTCAGGGCAGCTTCTGCTTCCGCATCTTTGCCGGGCTGGGCCAGCAGCGCCAGGGCTTTGATCAGCCGCAGGGTGGCCGGCCGGGTCTTCTGGCCGGCGCCGGCATCTTTCTTGAGCAAGGCTTCGGCATCTGCCTGCGCTTCGGCGGGCTTGCCCGCCTGGAGGCGCGCTGAGGCGCGCAATTGGAGCGCGGGGCCGGCGAGCGGCGAGGCGGCGTATTCTTTTTTCTCCAGCAGCACGGTCAGCTTGGCGCAGGCCGCGTCGAACTTCCCCTGTTTGTAGAGGAGCGAGGCCGCGTCGTAGAGCGCATCCGGGGCGAACTGCGATTCCGGGTACTCGCTCACCACCGCCTCCGCGAACTTCAGCGCGTCGTCCACCGCGCCGGCCTTGGCCGCGCCGGCGGCGCGCAGATAGAGCATCTCGGCGCGGAAGGGGCTGGTGGGCAAGGCCTTCTTGAGCGCGGCATCCAGAATCTGAATGGCGCCCGCGGGGTCCCCGGCTTCCTGCCTGCACCAGGCCAGTTTGCGTTCCACGTCGTCGGTGCGCGGGTCGTTCTCCACGGCTAATTCCAGGTAAGCTTTGAGATACTCTTCGGCGGCCTTGTAATCCGGTTTGCGGAAGGCGAATTCGCCCGCGGCAAAGAGCGCGTCGCGGCGCAGCCCGGCCAGGCTCTTGTCGCCGCCCTTTTTAGCCAGCAGTTCGAGCAGCGCTTTTTCCTGCGTGGCGGCCTCGTCCACCCGTCCCGCCTGGCCCGCCAGGCGTGCCAGTTCGTACCGCGCCGCCAGGCCGAAGCGCGTGTCGGGGTAGAGTTGCACTACCTGCTGGTAGATCTCCGCCCCCTTGGCGCCGGAGAGTTCCGCCAGCAGCACCAGTGCGGCGGGGTGTTCGTCGTTCTTGCGCTTGGGGTCCGTGAGCGCCGCGGCTTCTTCCGCGGCTTTGCCCGCGGCTTTGGCAGCTTCAGCTTCGTCATTCGAGGCGGCAAGCGCACGGGCCTTGAGCCGCCAGAGCGCGGGACGGTCCGGTCCGGTGGCTGGACCCGCCAGATACAGATCGGCCAGCGCGAGCGCCTCGGGCTGATGCTGCGCCTCCATGCAGGCCAGCGCTGCC
>JBEKKG010000362.1:0-7422 GCA_050010835.1 Planctomycetota bacterium | reverse complement strand
CGCCAGCCGCGCCACCATGCCCACGGCTGGGACAGTGCCGCTGAGAGCTAACGCCGCGCGGGCGGCGCGGCGGGCCTCTTCCTGGCCTCCGGCGCTCCAAGCCGGCAGTTCGACCCCATTGCGAATCACGATCAGTTTTTCAGGCCCGGCGACGCCGCGGGCCAGCGCGTCGGCGCGCTGGCTCTCGCCCACGCACACCAGGGCCTTGCAGCAGCGCGCTGCCTGCTGCTCCAGCGCCAGGAAGACGCGCGCCTTCGCGCCTCGCGCCCACTGATACGAAAACACGTGCGCGGTGTGGTAAATGCTCCGGATGCCGAGCTGGTGCGCCGCCTGGCGGCCGAGCACCCCGGCCTTGGAACTGTGCGTGTGGACGATGTCCGGGGCGATTGTCCGCAGCAAGCGCCGGATCTCCAGCCAGGCGCGCAGATCGGGCCACGGGCGGACGGGCCGCCGCAGCGTGGGCACGAAGGTATATTGGAAATTTGCGCCCGAGGCGCGAAGCTGTTCGAGCTCCTCGCGGAAACCTTCTTCGCCCCTGTCGCCGAGGAGGGCGTGGACGGCAAAGCCCTCTTCAGGGCGCGAGAACACGCGGCACAGATCGCGGAGATGCTTGCGCACCCCGCCCGCCGTGGCCTCGCAGACATAGCAGAGCTTGTGCATTTGACTCCATTACTCACCACAGAGACACAGAGGCACAGAGGAAGAGAGACACGGGGACGCGGGGACACGGAGAGACGGAGACACGGAGAACGGCATCATTTAGGCTTTACCAAAATCCTTTCTCTGTGTCTCTGTGTCTCTGTGGTGAATTGTCCTGGTTAGTTCATTTTGCCGGTTTCAACTCGATGTCTATGTTCTCTTGCCCCGCGATCTCTTCCAGCCCGCGGCGCACCTCGACCACGTTCTGCTGTGCGGGCATGTCCACGGCGGCACGCAAGGAGAAGAGCGGCAGGCCGGTCACGGGGGCGTTGGTGACGCTGGTGTCCAGCGCGCGAATGTTGATCTTGTGTTCCGCCAGAAAGCTGGCGATGCGCTGCACGATGCCCGGGTGGTCCATGGAAAACGCGGCCACTTCGTAGGGGATGGAGTCCCGGGGCGCCGCCTGGCTGGGGGCCTGGGTCCGGCGCGCCTGGACGGCCAGGCCGGCTTGCTGGCCGGCTTTGCGCGCGCCCTTGAGCAGTTTCTCCACGGCCGCGGCTTCGCCTGTGACGAGGATCAGCATGGCGAACTCGCCGCCCAGAATGGCCATGCGGCTGTCCTCAATGTTGCAGCCGCACTGAAAGATGAACTTGGAAATGCTGTCCACGAGGCCCGGGCGGTCGGGTCCGCTGGCCATGAGCACGGCGTAACGGTCCATAGTCATTCTCCCTTTCACCGTCGAAAAATACCATTGTCACGGCGAAAAAGAAAACTCGAAACTCGAAAAACCGCAACTGTTCGGTCTCCGAGCCGCGCGCGTCAGCAAGCGGTCAGGGAGAGCGCACCGTGACGCAATGGGAGGAATGGGACGAATGGGAATTATGAAGCGGCGCCTTCACGGTCGCGCCCCCATCAGTCTCATTGTTCCCATACTTCCCATTCTTCCCATACCAAGTGACGGAGTGCTCCCTATGACCGCTTGCTGACGCGCGCGGCTCGGAGACTGAATGGTTGCGGATTTCCTTATTTTCTGCGTGTTTCGCGCCCCTTGGTCCGATACACTTATAGAAGAGGTGTTGCAACTGGCGCGGGGCGGGTCATGGGTCAAAGGGACTTCAGATTGCGGGTGTGGGCGCGCGGGCCGGCGGGCGCCGCGCTGCTCTGCGCCTTGGCGTGCGGCATGGCGCGCGCGGAGGATGAAGAACCCGCCGTGCCGCCGGATTTTGTCGAGATCACGCCCAAGCAGGAAGAGGTCCTCGGAAAAGCCTGGGCCTGGCTGGCCAAACAACAGGGTGCCGACGGCTCGTGGAACGCCGACGGCTACATGGGCACGTACCGCGTGGCCATGACCAGCCTGGCGGGCCTGGCGCTGCTGGCGGGCGGCAATTGCCCCGGGCGCGGCAAGTACGGCGCGAACGTCGTGCGCGCGGTCGAGTTTGTGCTGCGCAGCCAGGGCAACGACGGTCTGTTCACCTCGCCCAACGAAGGCTACCAGATGTACGGCCACGGTTTCGGCATGACCTTCCTGGCGGAAACCTACGGCACGGACGTCGGGATGGAGTTGAACGAGCGCATCAAGCGCGCGCTGGCCCTGGCGGTGAAGAAGACCCAGCAGTCGCAATCCTTCCGCGGCGGCTGGTATTACTCGCCCAACTCGGGCTCCGATGAAGGCTCGGTGACGGTTACCCAGGTCCAGGCCCTGCGCAGCGTCCGCAACGTGGGCATCGAGGTGCCCGAGAAAGTCATCGCGGACGCGATCGGCTACGTCACGCAATGCCAGAACAGGGACGGCGGCATCCGCTATTCGGTCGAGTCCGGGCAGATGTCCTCCGTGGCCCTGACCGCTGCGGGCGTCGAAGTCTTTCTCATGGCCGGGCGTTACAAGGCGAAGCAGGCGGAACGCGCCATCGAATACCTGAAGAAGAACCTCGACCCCGAGCGCATGGTGGGCGGGCACTGGTTCTACACCAACCTCTACGGCTCGCAGGCCATGTTCCATATCGGCGGCGAGCCCTGGGCGCGGTATTTCGAGCGCGTGCGCAACAGCCTCTTCGCCTCGCAGCGCTCCGACGGCTCCTGGCAGGGAGACCAGGTCGGCAGCACCTATGGCACTGCCATCGCCGCCCTGATCCTCGCCGTGCCCTACCGCTATCTGCCGGTCTTCCAGAAGTAGGCTTGAGGCTCTGGGCTGCTGTAGCCGAGTTGCCCCACGAGGGTCTCATGCGCCTTTCTGCATTAGACGTACAAGCGGCCGTGGTTTACCATCCGGGGCTGTTGTGTGCCGTTTTTACTCTGCGGAGATACCCATGCCTGGGAAGAGAAGTGCCCCTGCCCTTTGCCTCACCTTCCTTCTGCTACTCACGAGCGGCATGAACCGCGCCGCGGCCGGCGAAAGCGTCCCGAAGGAAGTGACGGAAGCCGCGGTGGAGAAAGCGATTGCCACCGTCTACCCGGCCCTGGTCCAGATTCACGTGCTGGCGCTGCAGTACGACAGCGGCCGCGAACGCAAATTCCAGGCGGCCGGCAGCGGGGCGATCATCAGCCCGGAAGGCCACGTGGTGACCAATCATCACGTGGCCGGCAAGTGCGCGGCCATCAAGTGCGTGCTCTCGACCAAGGAAGAGCTCAACGCGACGCTTGTCGGCACCGATCCGCTGGCGGACATAGCCGTTGTGAAACTCGATCTTTCCTCGCGTCCTGCCGGGGCCGCGCCCCTGGCGGTGGCGCGCTTCGGGGACGCAGAGGCGCTTAAGGTTGGCGACCCGGTGCTGGCCATGGGTTGTCCCCTGGCACTCTCGCAGTCGGTGACGCGCGGCATTGTCTCGAACAAGGACATGATGATCCCGCGCATGCTCAGCGATTCCGGCGTCCACCTGGAAATGGAAGGCGAAGATGTGGGTTCCCTGGTCAAGTGGCTCGGCCACGACGCGCAGATCTTCCCCGGCAACTCGGGCGGGCCGCTGGTCAATCTGCGCGGCGAGATCGTGGGTGTGAATGAGATCGGTCTGGGCCTGGGCGGCGCGATCCCGAGCGAGATTGCAAAGATGGTGGCCCAGGAACTGATCGGCAGCGGCCGCGTGCGCCGCGCCTTCATCGGCGCTGAATTCCAGCCGGAGTTGAAGGCGTCCGCGGGCGGGCCTGTGCACGGCGTCCTGGTCTCAAGCGTCATTCCGGGCGCGCCGGCTGAGCGCGCGGGATTCCTGCCGGGCGACGTGGTCCTGGCGGTGGATGGCCAGCCCGTGCAGGCGCGCTTTCAGCAGGAACTGCCTTCCTTCACCAAGTTGATCCTGTCCAAACCGGTGGACAAACCCATCGAGTTCAAAGTCTCGCGCGGCAACAAGGAGTTGAGCCTGACCGTCCAGACCGAATTGCGCGACGACGCCAAGGGCAAGGACACGGAAGCCAAGGAATGGGGGCTCACGATCCGGCGCTTGAGCGTGATGGAAGCCAAGGAACTGCATCGGCCCGATCAGAAGGGCGTGTTGGTAGGCAGTGTGCGTCCCGGCGGCCCGAGCGATCAGGCCCAGCCCCCTTTGCAGCCCAGAGACATCCTTGTGGAAGCCGGCGGCAAACCTGTTTCGGACCTTGAGGGTTTCCTGAAAGTCACTGCTGAAATAACGCAGGGCAAAACAGAACCCGTGCCCACGCTGGTGGCATTCGAGCGCCGTGCGGAGCGCGGCCTGACACTGGTGGAGGTCGGCATCCGCGTGCCTCAGGAACCGCCGGCGGAAGTGGCCAAAGCCTGGCTGCCTGTGGCCACCCAGGTCCTTTCCCGGAAGCTGGCCACAGCCCTCAATCTGAAAGGCAAGAAAGGCGTGCGGATCACACAGGTCTATCCTGACACGGTCGCGCAGGAGGCCGGCTTCAAGGCCGGCGATATCCTCACGCATATTGACGAACTGCCCATTGAAGCGTCCGAGCCGCAGGACTCGCAGGTCTTTGAGACCATGCTGCGGGCTTACAAGGCGGGTGCGAAAGCCGAGTTCACCGTGATCCGGGGGGCCCAGACACTCAAGGTCTCGTCTGCGCTCATTGGCGCTCCGAAGGAAGAACGCGAACTGAGAACTTACGAGGACGTGGCCTTTGAGTTCAAGTCGCGCGACATCACGTTCCTGGACCGCATCAAACATTCCTGGAAGAAAGAGGAAGCGGGCGCGCTGGTGACCCAGGCGGACTACGGCGGCTGGGCTGCCGTCGGCGGACTGCGGGCCGACGACCTGATCCAGGCGGTGGATGGACAGCGCGTGGCGGAGACCAGAGACCTTGAGAACTTGCTGGCCAAGGTCCACCAGACACAACCGAAACAGATTGTTTTCCTGGTGCGCAGGGGCATTCACACGCACTTCGTTGAACTTGAGCCCAAATGGCCGGAGAAGAAGTGACCCGGCGCGGTAGGGCAAGCTTTCCAGCTTGCCCGGACAAGCTGGAAAGCTTGTCCTACTGGCCTGGTTCAGAGCCACGCCCGAACCTAAAGGAGAAGAGAATGAAACCGTTACGGCTTTCCCTGGCACTGCTGGTGTTGAGCGGATGCCTCATCGTGCCCTCGGCGGCAAAGGCTGCGGACATAAGTGAGACGGCCCGCGCCACGGCTGTGCAAGCCCAGAAGGCGGTAGTAACCATCCGCCTGGTGGTCAAGATCAAGATGAGCATGATGGGCCAAAGCCAGGATCATGAACAGAAAGTCGAGGCGACTGGGACCGTCATTGACCCTGCGGGCCTGACAGTGGCGGACGCTTCGACCGTAGACCCGACCTCGATGATGAAGTCCATGTTTGGCGGCGCCTACAAAGTTGATTCAGAGATCAAAGAGACCCTGATCCTCCTGGAAGATGGCACGGAGGTGGAGGCGGACGTGGTGCTGAACGACACCGACCTGGGCCTGGCTTTTATCCGGCCCCGCGACGCGGCGCGCAAGTTTGACGCGGTCACGTTGAAGCCGCGCCCCACGCCGCCGCAGCTTCTCGACAACATCTTTGTGGTGGGGCGCCTGGGGAAAAATGGAAATCGAGCCGCGGCACTCTCCTTGGACACCATCCAGGCCTTGGTAAAAGGACCGCGGCCATTCTACGTTGCGGACAAGACCTCACATCCGGGTTGCGTAGTTTATTCGGCAGATGGGGAACCCCTGGGCGTTCAGGTTATGAAACAAAGGCCGCGCGCGGTGGGGGATGACGGCGGCGGCATGGGCTTGGGCATGATGACGAGGATGGGCGATATGAGAGACGCAATCATCCCCATCATACGCCCGGTCAACGATGTCATAGAGATCGCTGCGCAGGCGAAAGAAGCCAAAGTGCCCGCCAAGAAAGAGGCAAGCACTCCCGAGAAGAAAGACGCTCCGGGAGAGGCCCCGCCGAAGTAGGCAGGTGTGGTGCGGGATTCCGGGGACACGACCCGATTTCCGGCTGTTTGGAAATCGGGATCGTGTCCCCAGAATCCTCCGCAATTTGGCAAAATGCGGGACAGGCCGCGCGTCTCGGAATAGTCAGGCAGGAGTTTGCGCCGCGCTCAGGACCGCGGCATACAATTCCAGCGTCCGGGCCATCATGCTCTCCAGGTTGAAGTCCGTGAGGGCGGTCTGAAGCGCTGCCTCGCCCAGGCGCCGGCGCAGTTCAGCGTTGTGCAGCAGATTCAGGACGCGCGCGGCCAAGGCCGCGTGGTCGCCCACAGGCACCAGGAAGCCGGTCTCCCCGTCCCGCACGAGCGGAATCAGCCCGCCCGTGGAGGTGGCCACGACGGGCACGCCGTGGGCCATGGCCTGTAAAACCAGCGTGCCAAAGCCCTCGGCACGTGAACACTGCACATACACGTCGGTGTCCCGCAGCAGCGCATCGTGCGCGGCGCCGCCGTGGCAAAACGTAACCTGCTTGTCAATCAGCAGCGTCCGCGCCAGCCGGCGCAACGCGGACTCCTCCGGCCCATCGCCGGCGATGACGAAACTGCAATTCGGGCCAAGCTGGTCCACGATGAGGCGGGCGGCCTGGAGAAAAGTCGCAAAGTCCTTCCGCGGGATCAGCTTGCCGATGGAGCAGACCAGCGGCACGGACGCCACGCCGCCAGGCGCGGTGCTCTCCTGCACCTGGCGGGGGACGGCCGGCGCGCGCGCGCCGGCGGGAATCAGCCTGACCAACTCCTTGGGGACCCGGGCGTCGTTAACCAGGTTTTCGCGCAAAGACTCGCTCACGGCAATGCAGCCGCCGCAACGCTTGTCCAGGTGCAGTGCGCCGCGCTTCTGATAGTGGTGCACCGTCAACACATAAGGGATGTCCAAGGCGTGGGCCAGACGGGCGCAGGTGGGGCAAGTGATGGCGCTCAGGCCGTGGATCAGTGCGGCCTCCTGCTGGTGTGCCCAATGCGCCAGCCTGCGGAAGACGAAAGGCCGGACAGAGCTCCAGAACAAGCCGCTGGCAACCTGGACATTGGGCAGTTCGCTATCGGGCAGCACGCCGGGCACAGGCGCCGCGGGAGTGAGCAACGGATGTTCCAGGCCGGCCTTCGACAACCCCTCCATGATCGCGGCCGCGTAGAAGGCGATCCCGCCGGGACCGATTGGTTCCGAAACCAGCAACACCGTTTTCTCTGCCAAAGGTCCTTCCACAAAACGCCCTCGCGGCCGAGTAGTTTGTAGCACTCCTCCGGGCGTGTGGAAAGTGAAGCGGAATCGGGCGGGTGCATGTCAGTAAATGCGTGGCCCAGAGCGTACCGCGGGCGTCCCGCCCGCCTTCGTCCTCGCGCCCTGCCGGCCTGCCACGGGCGGGCGGGACGCCCGCGGTACATTTGCTG
>JBEKKG010000361.1:0-7452 GCA_050010835.1 Planctomycetota bacterium | reverse complement strand
TCCGCGCTTCCATCGGTGTGACCACTGTCGTGGCCGATTCCGCGGCGGGCCCTGCGGGACGCCCGCTGGGCACTGCCTCAGCTACCGCGCGCCCAACTGCCACGGGCGGCGGCGCGGCCGCGACCGGCTTGGGCGGGGCGGCCGCAACGGGCACTGGGGGCGCGGGCGGCGGTGCAGGCGCCACTGGCGGGCGTGGCGGGGGCGGGGCCGCTGGCTGCTTGGCCACTGGCTGCTTGGCCACTGCCGAGGCCGGACGCACTCCGCGTTTGGCACTGTCATCTCCATACTCGCGGTTCAAGCGCTTGATGACTTGCTGCGAGATGGCCTTCAGAGTCTGGAACACGCCATCGCCATTGATGGCCACGGCCTCGACGGTGGGCCAGTTGCGGCGGTTGAGCTTGCTGTTCATCTCTGCGGCCGGCACGGCATTGGGCAAGTCGCGCTTGTTGAGTTGCAGGACCAATGGAAGCTCGTCAATGTCGAGACCGTTCTCCTTGAGGTTCTTGGCCAGATTATCCAGAGACTCGACATTCTCGGCCATGATGTCGGGGTTGGAGTCCGCCACAAAGACCACGCCGTCACAACCCTGGAGCACCAGTTTGCGGGTGGCATCGTAGAAGACCTGGCCCGGCACCGTGTAAAGCTGGAACTTCGTCCGCATGCCGGCGACTGTGCCCAAGTCCAGCGGCAGAAAATCAAAATAAAGCGTACGGTCGGTTTCAGTGGCGATGGAAACCAGGTCCCCTTTGGAATTGGGCGGCGCTTTCTGATGTACGATCTGCAGGTTCGTAGTCTTGCCGCAACGGCCCGGACCGTAGTAGACAATCTTGCAGTTGACTTCGCGAGAAGCAAAATTGATCTGTACCATTCCCGCGCCCTTCTCCTGATAATCCGCCTGCGCACTGGGGACCAAAGCTCAACTGCATGTACCCGGCACGCCTGCACATGTCAAGTCCCGCTGCGCGTGGAGATACCGCGGCAGCCTGGCGCCGTCCGCGCCGATCGCCACGCTCCGAAAAACGCCGGCCGCTCGCGCCGCTCTGGCGCTCTCCTCCGCTTGGCCCAGCCCCAACTCCAGGCCCAGCCAGCCGCCTGGCCGCAGCCACGCCCCCACGTTCTCCAGGATGCGCCGCACCACCGCAAAGCCGCCTTCCGCGGCAAAGAGCGCCTCCCGCGGCTCGTGTTCCCGGACTTCCGGGGCCAGCGTGCCCGCACAGCCCGGGTCTACATAAGGCGGGTTGGCCACCACCACGTCGAAACTCGCCTGCTCCTCGGGCCGCAGCGCGGCGAAGAGGTCGCCTTGCCGAAAAGCCACGCGCTCTGCAAGGCCGAGTGCCCGCGCATTTTCCTGCGCCACGGCCAGGGCCACAGCCGCGATGTCCGTCGCTATGACTTCGGCGTGCGCGACTTTGGACGCGATAAACAGCGCCAGGCAGCCTGAGCCTGTGCAGAGATCCAACACCCGCACGCCTCGCAGCGCCGGCGTTCCCGCCGGTGGGAGCGCCGGCGTCCCCGCCGGCACGGAGGCCGGCGCTACCCCCTCTCCCTTGGCGCGCGCCACGGCCCAGAGGGCGAGGATTTCCGTTTCGGGGCGCGGGATCAGCACGCCGGGAGTGACTTTCAGATGCAAGTCCACGAACTGGGCGTGTCCGAGGATGTATTGCAGGGGCTCGCGGGCTTCGCCGCGCCGCTGCACGTACTCGCGGTACCGCGCCAGCTTCTCAGCGGGGACAGGCTTCTCGAAATCGGCATACAGGCGAATGCGGGGGCAGTCCAGGACCTCCGCCAGGAGCAGTTCGGCTTCCAGGCGCGGGCTGGCAACTCCATTCTTTTGAAAGTAACCCGTGGTCCACTTGAGCAGGTCCAGCGAAGTCCAGACCCGCGCAGGCGGGGCTTCACGCGGGAGAACTTTCCTGGTCTCAGCTTTCATGCCTATTGCCCATAATTGCTTCCTGTCGCCCCGCGTGTGTCGTTCAATCCAAAATCCAGAATTCGGTACTATCTGCCCCGCACCATTGACCACCTGCCTCTGGGGAAGGGCGCCTGGGCACCGGCCGCGGGCTTCTCCGGGGGCGGGTTCTTCTTCACGTAAATACATTCCGCTTTCAGCGCGCACCGTTCGCAATCCGGCACAGGCGCATAGCAGGTATCCATAGCGAGGCGGCAGAGCAGGCCGTGGGCGCGGATCAGCCATTCGGGATCTTTCGGCGCCTCGCGCTCCAGCACTTTCTGGATGGCTTTATACGTCTTGTCACTTGGATTTTTTTCCGAATTCATCTTGCCGAAACCCAGCCTGGTTGCCATGCGGGCCACGCGCGCATCCACCGGAAAGACGGGGAACCCGCCGCCGTAGAGCAGCAGGAAGTCCGCGAAGGCGCGGGGCTTGCGAAGCTCATCCTCCAGGAACTTGCGCGCCTCGGCTAAGGGCCTTTTGAAAACCTGGGCGAAATCCTGCCCACATTTCTCCTCGATGGCGTCGGCGTAAGCGTAGATTTCTTTGGCGCGCGCATCCTCATAGGGGCCGGCAATCTGGCAGATCGAGGCCAGTTTGTCGGGGGCCAGGTCCAACAAGGCGCCCGGCGACGTGCCTTTCGCGCGCCGCAAGGCCTCGTAAGCACGCGCCTGGCCATTGCGCTTGGCATGTTGGCCCAGAATGTGCCACGCCCCCAGCAGGAACGGGTCGCGCAGGTCCGTGAGCTCGCACTTCTGGCCTTCGGCTTCGTACCGCTTGGCCAGCGCCTCAACGATCTTCTGTAGTTTCTTGCCGGCAGGCATGGGTTGTTTCCTGGCTCCTGTACCGCAGGCGTCCCGCCTGCATGCGTCCCTGGCCCCCACTGCGATCCACTTTGCCGGCGGGACGCCGGCGCTCCAACGCACCCCAACTTACTTCGCGGAAGCGAGGCTGGCTTTGCCCGCGCTGCGACGCAGTGTTTCGAGCTTGGCCAGCAGTTCCTCCAACCGCCCTTCCATGATCTCTTGTATCGGCCAGTTCTTGTCCTCACCTTCGAGGCGATGGTCCGTGACGCGGGCCTGCGGGAAGTTGTAGGTGCGCACGCGCTCGCTACGGTCCCCTGAGCCGATCTGGCCGAGGCGCTGGTCCGAGCGCGCCTTCTCGGCCTCTTCCTTCTTCCGGGCGTAGAGTTTGGAGCGCAGGATCTGCCAGGCGCGGGCCTTGTTCTGCATGGCGCTCCGCGTCTCCATGCAGTGGACTATGATCCCCGTGGGCAGGTGCGTCAACTGGCACTGCGTGGCCACCTTGTTAACGTTCTGTCCGCCCGGTCCGCCCGCCGCGCAGAACGTTTCGCGCACCTCCTTGGGGTCAATCTGCACATCCACTTCCTCGGCCTCAGGCAGCACCGCCACGCGCGCCATGCTGGTGTGGATGCGGCCCTGCGCCTCGGTCTTGGGCACGCGCTGCACCCGGTGCCCGCCCGCCTCGTAGCGCAGTTTGCCAAAGGCCCCCTCGCCTTCGACGCGAAAAACGACTTGGCTCATGCCGCCCACGCGCCCCGGCGAGGCGTCCATCTCAAAGAGTTTCCAGCCGTTGCGGTCCACAAAGCGGCTGTACATGTTGAACAAGTCGCCCACCCACAGGTCGGACTCGTCGCCGCCCACCCCCGCATGGAGCTCGATGATAACGTTGCGGCCGGCGTCTTCGTCTTCGTTAAGGTGCATATCCACCAAGGCAGCACGGGCCTGCTCCATCCGCGCCTTGGCCGCCTGTGCTTCTCCTTCGGCATAGGACCGCAACTCGGCGTCGCTCTCCGGCGCTTTCAGAATGCTTTCAGCTTCCTCCAAGTCCGTGCGCGCGTGGGACAATTGCCCCCAGAGTTCCCCGAACTTGCCCATGCGCCCATACTCGCGCAGCCAGGAGGCATAGGGTGCACTGCCCGGCCCGGCGGGGTCTTCTATCAGGCGCCTGAGTTCGTCGTAGCGCCGGCCTTTTTTCTCAATTTCATCCCACACAATCTAAAACCTCAATCCCCAGTCCCCTCTTTATTTCCGCGCTTGCTGTGCAATCCAAAGTCCAAAATCTAAAATCCAAAAGCCTTTCTCTGTGTCTCTGTGGTGAGTTCTGTTGCGCCTAAGACAAGACTGCCGATTTGCGATTCGGCAAACGGCGAACCGCAAATCGGCAATCGAAAACCAAGCGGAGCCGGCTACTGTTTTTCAGCCTGCGGAGCGGGCTGCGGCTGCGCTTCTGTTTTGGTCTCCGCTGCTGCTGCCGCCTTGACTTCCGCCTTGACTTCGGCCTTGGCCTCGGCCTTGACTTCGGCCTTGACCTCTTTCTTGCCCCACTTCTTCTGGAACCGCTCCACCCGCCCGGCGGAATCCACAAACTTCTGCCGGCCCGTGTAGAACGGGTGGCAGTGCGAACAGACGTCCACCGTGAAATCCCTGGCCTTCGTCGAGCGCGTCTCGATCTTCGTCCCGCAGCCTACGCACGTCACCACCACGGGCTTGTACTTTGGATGAATGGCCTTCATGCTTGCGAACCTTCCTTGCCTCGTTGCCCATTTGCCCTCGTTCAGAATCCCCGTGGAACAGCCACCTGGCCATGAAGCGAGGTTCTTGATTGTCCACAAAGCGGAGGCAAAAGCAAACGACTTTGTTTTTCACTTCCCGCCGTGGTAGGGTCCCAGCCTGTCCGAGGGTGAGGGGCGAGGGGCGAGTAACAGGTGACCACTAGCCACTGACCACTGAAAGGTCACTTCGCGCCCGTCTTGCCCTGAAGGGTGCAGTTAGGCAGCGCCTTGAGTAGTTTCGCCGCCCCCTCCGAACGCAAAGGAATCACAGCATGTGGAAAACCACCTTGGCGGCCGTCGCGCTGGTGCTCGGCGGGCTCCTTATGGGCGCAGGCTGCGGCACGAAGACTGGGACGCCCGCCACGCAGGCCCCGGTTGAATCCGCCGGCGTTGAGACAGCCGCCAACCCGGTCAAAGTGGAGCTGCTGCCCGCGCGGCAGTTCAACTCGACATTGAAGTTCAAGGTGTCGGCCTATGTGCGTGCCGAAAAAGGGGGTTTTAAGACCGTGATCGTGGGTGAAACCCCGTCTCCCGCGCCGCTGTCAATCCCCGAGTCCCGGGACTGGGGAGTCAAGCCTCTGGCGCCGGTGGATATGGAAACGCTGGCAAAGGAGCTGGCAAAAGAGGACGTACCGGGCTTGACGCTGGGCGAGGCCACCGATGCCGGTCTCGCAAACCTGAAGGGCCTGACGGGCCTGCGGACACTGAACCTCCGCGCGACCCAGGTGACGGACGCCGGCGTGGCTTATTTGGCAGGTCTGACAGGTCTGCGCTCCTTGTTTCTGGCCGAGACAAAAATTACCGACGCGGGTTTGGCCAACCTCAAAGACCTGTCGGGACTCCAGAACCTGGACCTGCATAGCACGGCAATCACGGACGCGGGCTTGGCGAACCTCAATGGCCTGACAGGGCTGCGATTTCTGATGCTTGATGGCACCAAGGTGACTATGGAGGGGGTGGCGAAACTACTCAAGGCGCTGCCTAACTGCACGGTTCAGCAAAAGACCCGCGGCAAATGACCTTCAGAACTGCTTGGAATGCAATTTAGCGATTTTCAATTCGCAGTTTCCAATTTGCAAATCTGTTGTCGTTTCACTTCTCGCCTTGCTTCGGCGTCGTTTCCCGCATTTGCGTGTAAAGCCGCGCTGATTCGGCCTTGGCCTGGTCCAATTTGTTCTGGGCCTCCTTCAGTTCCTTTCGCAAGGTCTCCACTCTCTCCGGCGCATGTTTGAGGCTTTCCGTGATATTCTGCAAATCCATCTTCAGGCCGGCGTCCCTGGCGGCGAGGCGTTTGCGTTCGCTGACCATCTCGCTGGGTGTCGCCGCCAACTCGGCTTCAGCCATGGCGATCTGCTTTTGGAGATTTTGGGCGGCAGCCTTGGCCTGTTCCGTGTCCGTGCCAGCCGCCTCAATCCCGGCCGCGATCCGCTTCAGGTTGGCCAGCGCATCATTCTCGCGGCGCTTCGCCGCGACCAGTTCCCGATTGGCCGGTTCCACGCCGCCGCTCTCGGACTTGCTCAGCGCGGCAGCGCGGGCTTCCTCAGCCATCTTGATCTCCAACTGGGCGCGCTCAGGCAAGTCCCGCAGGCGGAAGGGGACTTCGCTCCTGGATGTGACCTGCGAGCCGCTCAGTTTCAGTTTCGTGCCGTCGAGGAGGGTGATGTTGTAGCGCGTGACGCCCTCGAATTCGAGCGTCGTGAAGCGCAAGGCCTGCACCTCGCTGCCATCTTCGAGCGTAAAGACCGTGACCTTGACGAGCTCCTCGCGGCCCCACGCGCAGGCCAGGAGCAGCAACGCCGCCACGGCAGATAGGCTCAGCGCACGTTTCATGTTGGCCTCCACATTCGGGGTGCGGCGTGCGGGGTTCGCGCCCCACGCCCCGATCCCCGATCCCCGCGCCCCGATCCCCTCGTCCCTTATCCCTTCCGTCTGAAAATGCCAAGAACTAAGAGCCCGAGGAAGAGCACCAAGACCAAGATCAGGACCAAGGACCACCAACTGGTGTCCAGGTTCAGCAGGAACGCCGTGTACCGTTCCACGAAGCCCACGAGTAAACGGATAATGCTGTTCTGGCCGAGCACGTGGCTGGGCATGGACGGAAACCGGGGGGCGCCTCCGAGCACCAGCCACCAGAGCAGGAAAGTGCGGAGCAGCGGCCCATAGAAAACCACCAGCAGTGCCGCCACGGCCAGGGAGGGGCCGAAAGGAACATAGTTGCCCTGCATGACCTCCTGCTTCTCCCCTTTTTCGTTCTCGACAATGTCGCCCTGGGGCAGGTTGTCGGTGATCTGCAAGTACTTGTAGAACGGACAGGCCAGGAAAAGCAGCACGCCGATAACCATCATCGCCCACACAGGCGCCATACGCCAATCCACAGCGCTCTGCACCTGGAAAGATGTGTTCTGCTGCAAGTCCTCCACCGTCGGGAACATTTGCCCGCTGAAAGTGTCGTTGCTCTGCTGCCACAAACCTAACCCGCAGATCAGCACAACTGCGCCTATTGCCAGGAGCGGCCAGAAGACAGGGGCCTGCGGTTTGGGAGCGGCCTCCGCGGACAGATCGAAGGTAGGTTGCCACGGACGGTACTTCTCGCCCAGGCGCCAGCGCTGCAGGGCGCCCCACGCGATCTTCCCCACGCCGGTGAAACAGCCCACGAAGACGCCGATGAGCAAAGTGACCGTGGCGGCTTTCCAACCCAGCAGCGCGCCCACCATGCCCAGCAGATGGCTGTCGCCTTCACCCATGCCTTCGAGCGGACGGGACCTTATGCCTCGCGCCCTGTACCACGCGAACGAACCGGCCATGACCGTCAGGTTTATCGTCCACGGCAGGCCGGCCCCCAGCACCAGGCCCTCGAAACTGTCCAGCAGCGCGTCCATCCGCGGGTACTGGGTCCAGTGGCTGGCAGCGGGGTGCAGGCTGGGGA
>JBEKKG010000360.1:0-7465 GCA_050010835.1 Planctomycetota bacterium | reverse complement strand
TGCAGCTGTGGCCTCTTGGACAGCAGCGTTACCTACTGTACTTGTATAACGTTTTGCTTGAATAATAATCCTCTGACCATTCATATTTGCGATTAAATCTCCTCCCTGATCTCCAGTTTTACCAGTCTTCTGGACGGCATAGCCCATAGCAGTAAATAGACGGTAAAAGATTCTCAAAGTCGGAGCCCGAAAGTGTTGAGAATTTTTGAGGCAAAATACTCACGCTTTCGCGGGTTAAACGTTCTTCTTTCTCTTGGATATAATATCTGAGTAAAATCAGGGTGACATCCCACTTATCTAGTGAAAGACGCATCCCCTTTTCATTTAATATCTTTCTAAAGTCTTTCAATCGGTCCCAATCAAAACTATACCCACGAAATTTCCAGTCGGTTTTCTTTCCCTTTTGTATGCCAAAGCGGTCAATAAAATTTTTGACGTATTCCTCTAAGCCATTTTGTCTGATGGCCATGAGAAGGTTATTTAATCTCTTTTCGCGCCAGCGACGAAGAATGGAAGGTGATCGGGCCGAAACTGTGGAAACTTATTGTCGCGCGTGAGGCTGCCGACGCCGCCAGCGCTGCGGACGACGTCCTTGCGGATGACCGCGAAGGGAGTTCCAAAAAGGGGACGCGCGGTCGTGAGCGGGGAGGCCCCGGCAACGATGCCTTTGCAGGCCCGTCGAATAAAGTCGGGGGAGATTTTGGGCCTGGCGGTCCGCCGCCATTCGGGCCGGATGGGGGACCGCCGCCATTCGGACCTGGCAGAGGTCCGCCACCGGGCTTCGGACCTGGACGAGGCCCCCCGCCCGGATTCGGTGGACCGGATAGTGCCGTTGCGCTTGCGCTGACCGCCCTCCGCGCGGCACTGGCCGAACCGAAGACCACGCCCCAGGAACTCCAGGAGAAGGTTGCCGAAGTTCGCGCGGCCCGCCAGCGCGCGCGGCGCGACTTGGCCAACGCGGAAAACGACCTCCTGGAACTGCTTACCGTTGACCAAGAGGCCACGCTCGTGAGTCTTGGCTACATTGAATGATTCCTTGGGGGAGTTCCGTGTTGCGGCCCACACCTCTATTCGTCAAGAGCCTGCTCGTTGCCCTGGCCTGGATGTATCTGTGGCCCGCAGCGCCGGTATTGAGCTACATTGACTTGGCGCCGACACTCTCAAAGATCATCACGGAGTCAGACAGGATCGCGTTGGCCGAGGTCGTGCAGTACAGCCGCGAGAAGTGTGTGGTGGTGCTCAAGGAAGTCCACACGATGAAGGGTGCGTCTTCGCCGGACCTGATCCGCCATAGGGTTGGGCCGCCCGGCGGCGGGGCCATCCCGCGGCAGATCATGCAATGGGCCACGCCTGGCGCGAGGTGCGTGCTGTTCTCCTCGCCCACGACAACGCTCGTGTGTCTGGGGCAGGGGTGGTATCAAGTGCACGCCTTGGGTGCTGGCGCCTGGACGCTGGGAACGGACCGGCCTGATCTGCCGTTGGCGTATTATGGAACGGTCTCGCGCCTGGCAGACAGTATCGCCTCGATGCTCAACGGAAAGAACGCCACTCTCACGGTTGTGGCCTTCGGCGCAAACGATGAAGGAGCGAGCTTCGACCTGGCCTTGAACCGCCAGGCCCTGCCGGCGTTGGTGAGAGTGCAGCGCATCCGCGCGAATCTAAAGATGCCATCCGCGGTGGTCGCCGTGTCGGCGAATCCCGCCTATCTCCTTGGGATCGGACCTGTGGATGAGGCGGACCTGCCGGCGCTCCTGGAGAAGCTCCGGCACGCAGACGCCCTGGAACGCGCCGAAGCGGCCAATGACCTGCGCTGTCTCGGCAGCAAGGCTGGCGCCGCGGCTGCACCGTTGGCCGAGCTTCTCGGCGATTCGGCCCCGTGCGTCCGCTTCTCAGCCGCGGCGGCGCTGCTGTGCATCGCTCCCCCCAACATGCGCGCTGTCGAAACACTGGCCCAAGGCTTGGGCAGTGCCGAACTCGCCGTGCGCCGTGAGTCCGCCAGGGCCGCGGGCCTCAGCGGTCAGGCGGCGTCCCCGCTGGCTGACAAACTGGCTGCTTTGCTGAAGGATCCGGACGAGTCCGTGCGGCTCACCGCGCTCCAGGCCCTCTCTCTGCTCGGACCCGCGGCCGGCAGCGCCGCGGGAGCCGTAACGCCGCTGCTGGACGAGCCCGCGTGGGCGATTGACGCCGCCGATGCGCTGGGCCGTATCGGCGCGCCCGCGCGTCCCGCGCTCAAGCGCCTGGCGCAGATGCTCTCGTCAGACCAGGCCGCCGTCCGGTGGGCGGCCGTGCGCGCCATGTCGCAGATTGGCGGTGAGGACGCCCATCCGGCGGTCGAGTTCATGATACGCACCCTGCCCGGTGCTACCGAGGTCGAGGGTTACAACATTATGATCTATCTTGCCCTGCTTGGCCCGGTCGCCGCCGACGCGCTCCCCGTGATCCGCAGCGTGCGCATCAAGAACCCGGTGCTGCCCTCGGCGACGCAGTGGGCCATCGCGCCCGACAAGAGTTTTCCGTGGCAGGGCGGCGGCCGGTTTGGGATGCCGGGCCCCGGTGGCCCTGGCTTCCACGGGGGGCCGGGCGACATCGCCTTGTACATCTATGAGGCATTCATCCATGAACTCGGCGACCGGCTCCGGCCGGTGGCCGGCGTGCTGGCGCGGAAGATAATGGACGGAACGGCCGGTGACGTCCCGGCGTGGGGCTACAAAATCCTGGCCTGCGACACCGACGCGGCGCTTGGCATTCTCTCGCCCCATCTTGCCGGCAATGACCTTCACATGCGCGAACGCGCAACGGTCGCCCTGGGCTGCATGGGCAAGGCCGCGGCGCCGGCGAAAGAGCAGATCAAGGCGGCGTTGAGCAAAGCGCCCACCGAGCGCGAGCAGCGGCTCCTCAAATGGTGTCTTCGCGAAGTGGAACGCCAGTAAGCGATACTCTCTGAGTGTGCCAGCCAAAGGGCAACTGGCTATGGGGGGCGTGAGGCGGAATGAGAGCCGGCCGTCATTACCCCCTATCAGTGGGTGCATGTCAGTAAATGCGTGGCCCAGAGCGTACCGCGGGCGTCCCGCCCGCCTTCGTCCTCGCGCCCTGCCGGCCTGCAACGGGCGGGCGGGACGCCCGCGGTACATTTGCTGACATGCACCCCCTATCAGTTGATGTATCGGTATGCGCTTGCCCGGCGAATCTGAATCGTGTATGAGTAACCAATCCTTTCCGCGTTTACTGGGATTGAGTGTCAGGATTCCTGGATGGAGAACGGCGATGAAGAAACAGCTTCGTGGTGAGAAACGGGTCAGCAGGCGGCACTTCATGGGCGGCGCGGTGGCATTGGCGGCTGTTACCATCGTGCCGCGGCACGTCCTGGGCGGCGCCGGCCAGGTGGCGCCCAGCGAGAAGATGAACATCGGCTGCGTCGGCGTGGGCGGCATGCAGGGCTTCAACGACGTCAACAGCGTCGCCAGCCAGAACATCTACGCGCTCTGCGATGTGGACGCGAATCACTTGGGCAAAGCCGCGGCCAAATTCACGGCCGCCAAGCAGTATCGAGATTTCCGTGAGATGCTCGACAAGGAGGAGAAGAACCTTCACGGCATCACCATCACCATCCCCGACCACATGCACGCCACGGTGGCGCTGTGGGCGATGGAGCGCGGCATCGCCGTGCATTGCCAGAAGCCGCTGACCCAGACCATCTGGGAAGCCCAGTTGCTGGCCAAAGCGGCCCGGAAGTACAAGGTCGCGACCCAGATGGGCAACCAGGGCTATTCGTCCGAAGCGACACGCATCGCCTGCGAGATCATCTGGCGCGGCGACATCGGCGACGTCACCGAAGTGCATGGCATGAGCGGCGGCGGCTTTGCGCGCGACATCAAAGCCTGGCCGGCGGCTGAGCCGGTCCCGCCGACGCTGAACTGGGACGTCTGGACCGGCCGGGCTCCCGAGCACACCTACAGCCCGAAGATTGCCCCCGTCAACTGGCGCGGCTTCCTGGACTATGGCACAATGATGGTCGGCGACTGGGGTGTTCATATCTGCGGGCCGGCCAATTGGGGGCTGCAACTCGGTGCTCCCACCAGCGTCGAATGCACCTTCGTTGAGGGCGTGAACCCGGTCACCTATCCCAGCTATTGCTGCAAGTTGGAGTTCCCCGAGCGGCCCAACAAATATGTCCCGTCCGGGAAGATGCCTCCGGTGACGGTCTATTGGTACGAAGGCAGCGCGCTCAAGAACTTCAAGCTGCCGGAAGGCCTCAAGGCTGAGGACTTCAAGGGCTACAATGAGCTGTTTGTCGGCTCGAAGGGTTTCCTGGCCACCGCGGACCGCGGCGAGCGTTACCGCAGGGTTCCCGAAGCGGCGATGAAGGACTTCAAGAAGCCCGATCTCGTGATCAAGCGTTCGCCCGGCCATTTCCAGGATTGGATTCGGGCGTGCAAAGGCGGCGACCCTGCCTGCTCGAACTTCGAGATCGCCGTGCCTTACGTGCAATGGCTGCTGCTGGGCACCATCAGTTGGCGCTTCCCCAATGAGAAGCTGCTGTGGGACGGCCCGAACCTGCGGTTCACCAACAACGACAAAGCCAACGAGTTCATTATGCCAAAATTCCGCAAGGGCTGGGAACTCAAAGACATCCCGGCGTGAGTTGGCGCGTCTCAGGCTTGCCTGGAATTGCGCTGCGTCTGAAGCGGCAGCGCAAGGGGGAATGACGTGGGCAGGGTTTCCCGAGCTATTCTGTTTCTTCTCGCCTGCGCCGTTTCGGCGCTCTCCGCTGCCGCCGCCGATGACGCCCTCACACTTTCCTCGGCTGCCTGCACCATCTCCTTCAGCAAGAGCAACGGTTCCGTTCTCGCCCTCACACAGAAAGACCAGCCCGGCGCGATCCTGAGAAGCGGCGAATACGGTCTCTGGCACGTGCGCTTTCAGGACGGCAGCACGCTTCGCGCCGCGGATTTCTCCAGCGACTCCGGGGAGCGTGCATTCAAAATTGATGCCGCCGAACCAGGCACGCTGCGCCTGTCCTACCGCAGCCCCGACATCGTGGTGCAGGTGACGGCGGCGTGCGGCGCCGGCGGCCTGGACTTCGCCGGCCAGGTTGCCCCGCAGAAGAAGGTGCTCCTGGATTTCTCCCTGCCGGCGCGCTTGCGTTTTGAGGCCAGCCAGGTGCAGCGGTTCGTTTGCCCGATGAACGGCAACTTCTCCGTGGGCGCGGCTTTCACGCCGGCCTTCTTCCAGGAACAGTCCCTGGAGCAGCCGTCGAGTTGGCAGAAGGGCTCCATCTCGGGACCTAAAGGCTACAGCGCTTTGTATGGCGGGCCGCTCGACCAGCGCGCGGACCACGATGCGCCGGTGGCGCTGCAGGCCAGTGCTGAAGGCCGCAAGTGGCTCGGCGACGCGCTCGCCCAACGCATCGCCGGCGCCAAGGCTGTGGTCAACCGTCCTCCCACGCGCGCCCAGGCGGAGTTGGTCCTCGTGGACTCCCCCAACGGGCCGTATTTCTCGGCGTGGCACGGTCCGCCAGCCCATGAAGAGGCCCATGCCGCGGGCCGCCTTTGGCGCATCGGGGGCAGCGTGGGGGAGAAGGAGAAGGGTCTCGTAGCAGAGATGGTCACGGCGGTTGCAGCCAGGCTGGCCGCTGGTACTGTCGAAGGCCGCGGCGTCATCGGCTTGATCGCACTTGAGAACGGCCCTGAAAGCGGCGCTTGGGCTTCCGTTCCCGTGCGCGAATGGGCCAGCCGGCTGGCGCGTTTGCCTGCCGCCGGCAAGGCCGTTGTATTCAGCGAACTCAAGACCACTCAGGCTCTCGAACGGGCTCTTCTCGCCGACAACTTTACCTTTATCCTCAATCCTTACGGCGAGTGGTTCCCGGTGCTCCCAGGCAAAGACATGTCTGCCAGCGTTGCGGCGATCGGCCGCTATGTCAGCCGCGGCGGGAACTGGTTCGAGGTGGGCGGTTATCCTTTCTTCTATGAGCTGCAGCCTGTCCGTTATTTCCATTGGGCCCTTTCTTATCCGCCGGCCTTCAGCGACTTCCTGCACCTCGAGACCAAGAACGGTTCCGCCGCGCTCTACGGTGTCCAGCTTCAGAAATGGCCGCCCTGGGAGGGCGCCAGGAACAAGGAGGCGATCTTCGTCCCGGGGCAATTGGGTTGCGGGGCCGACGAGCAAGGCGGTTATTTTGAGCGCGCTTTCGGGACATACATCGCGCCGGGCGCGTCCTGGAGCGCGCCCGCGGTGCGCCTCTCCGTGGGCCGGAATGCGTTCGAGGAGTTGGACTCTTATTGCCAGGCCAATGAGATCCAACGACGCCTTGAAGACAAGGTGTCCCCCGAGGTCCTGCGCAAGCTGAAAGACGCGGTGCTCGTCTACTACGCAGGCAATGCCAGGGAGAAACTCGAGTACCTCGGCTTGCTGCCTGTACCGGCATTGCTGCACTTTGCGGATTACCTGAAAGGCGGCTTCGACAAGCAGTACCCGGACCACCTGCCGCCGCATCCGGACTTCGGCACGCCCCAGGAACTGCGTGCTTTCTTCGACCGCGCGCATCAACTCGGCCACCTGGTTTCGCCCTACACCAATCCCACCTGGTGGTGCGACGGTCCCAAAGGCCCGACGTTCGAGCGCGAAGGCTCGGCGCCGCTCTTGAAGAACTTCGCCGGCCAGCCCTGCTTCGAGCGCTACGAAGCCAACGAAGGCTGGACCGTGTGCCATTGGCACCCCGCGGTCCAGGCCGCCAACCGGGAGACGGTGCGGTTGTTCGCCGAGGACTTTCCGGTGGATGTGCTTTTCCAGGACCAGTGCGGCGCGCGCGGCTGGAGTTACGACACGAATCCCGCCTCGCCTACGCCTTACGCCTACAGCGACGGCCTGATCTCCATGGTCGCCGAAGACTGCCGGCGCAAACCGCTGGGCACCGAAGCGGGCTGGGACCGCGTGGTGAACTATGAGACACAACTGTGCGGCCTGAGTTTTCAAATCGTGCCGACTGATTACTCCCCGGCCTGGCTCCGCCCGATGAAACGCGAATACCCGCCGAAGACCTGGGACGTCTTCCCCTTGGCCCAGCGCATCGCCCACGACAAGACAATCCTGCTGCACCACGACCTCGGCCAGTTCGTGACCAACCGTCAAGTGCTCGCCTGGACGCTGGGCTTGGGCTTCAGCTTGAGCTACCGCGTCTCGGGCGCGGGGCTGACTCACGATGCCACGCGCGAGTGGCTTAAATGGCTCGACCGGCTGCAAAAATCCGTCTGTGCGCGCTACATCGGCCAGCCTGTTACGAACTTCACGCACGACCGCGGCCCGGAGCCTGCGCTGGAAGACGACGGCCTCATCCGCGCTGCTTACGGCCCCGTTCAGCTCGCGGCCAACCTGGGCCCCAAGCCGCGCACGGAGAACGGCAGGGAACTGCCGCCTTATGGTTTCTACGCCACAGCGCCCGGGATGGCCGCCGCCAATCTGAAGAAGG
>JBEKKG010000359.1:0-7476 GCA_050010835.1 Planctomycetota bacterium | reverse complement strand
TGGAACGGATTCCGGCCTGGCGCCAGGACCGGGGAACCGAATGAAGAGCCTGCTTCTTACTTCAGCTCCACCATGCGCACCCCATAGCTCTCGAGCGGCAGCGTGAGTGCCGCGCCGTCGAGCTTGAGCGGCTGATCCGGCTTCTCCGCATCCACTGCCGCTGTGGGCTTGAGACCCGCCTTGGCCGCATCCAGTTGGAACGTGACCTCAGCCGCCTTGGGATTCCAGGTGCAGATCAAGAGCAGCAGTTTGCCGTT
Source organism: Planctomycetota bacterium (assembly GCA_050010835.1). GTDB lineage: Bacteria > Planctomycetota > SZUA-567 > H5-PLA8 > H5-PLA8 > JAPLOD01. Next base: position 7,219 of record JBEKKG010000359.1, on the reverse strand, counting down.
CCGCTTCAGCAACAACGACTTGGCCTCAGGATCGCTTGCTTTCACAGGGTAGCCCTCATCCCAGTAGTTCCAGACCTGGCAATCCTCCAGCGCGTAACCGAAATCCTTCAGGATCTTGATCAGCCCGCCTTCGGCATCTTCGCCCCAGCCCCACCAGCGGAGTTCGTGCACCATCATCGCGCCGAACTTGGTGCGATGGGCGATGCGCTGTTCTTCCGCTGTCCGCGTGTCGCTGATTTTATCCAACACGTAGGCGACGTTGCCGCTCTGGCGTCCCAGCGATTCGGCGCGCAGGAAGTCGGGAGCGAACTTGGATTGCTGCGGCTCCGGTCCGAACTTCCATTCGAGGTCCAGGTTTTCATCGTTCCAGCCCATGTAGGAAATGAGGTGGGTGTTGGTCATGTGGATCATCATGGCGGGCAGCGCGTCCTTGGGGCCGAGCTGGCGGTGCAGGGTCCAGATGCGGCGCAGGTAGTCGCGGCGCGCCCACATTCCCGCAGAGGGCTGTATCTGGCCGTTGGGCAAGCGGTAAGCCGAGGTGGTCAGGGGGTCATAGGCCCGGATGGGGAAGGCATTGTCGAAATACAGGCCGATGCCGCGCTTGAGCCATTCGGCGGCGTACCAGCAGGCGAAATCCTGGTGGCTGCGCACGATGCCTGCGACCCCAAAGCCCCACATCTTATGGCCCTCCTCGAGCACCTGATCGAGCAGCTTGCCATACCAGCCGCCACCCCATTCGCTCTGAAAGACATGCGTCTCGGCGTGCGCCTGCGACGTGCTGTGGAACTCGTCAAAGTACATTTTGTAGTATTTCTGGGACGGACTGAAATTGCTCAGGAACGGCCCCAAGGCCAGGTTGATGGCTCCTTCCCGGAACTTGGGTTCCATTTCCTTCGGGAAATTGCGGGCCTTCCAGGCTTCGAGATCCTCCTTGGAGGGATCGCCCTTGCCCGTCCGCTTCCGGTAGGCCCAGTCGGCGATGCTGAAATCGTTGCCCCAGGGCGCTTTGGCGCAGTAGCTGCCGTAGTTCGCATAGCCCATGTTGAAAGCGGAATTGTCCAGGAACCCGACGCGCCGCCAGTCTTTGGCCATAGGCTTGGCGGGGCTGGTCATGATACCGAACACGAGGGTGCGCGGCTCGGTGAGCGTCACCGGCTTCTGGATCAAGTTGATACGCAGGGTGAGCGTGCCGTGCGCGCGAATGAGTTCCTGGCACGGCACGGAGACCTCGGGATTCTTCTCATCCACCGCCAGTTCCCAGCCGTTGTCGTTGTCGGCGAACCAGCAGAAGCCTCGTTCTTCCGCGCCCAGCCACAGGTAGCATTTGAAATTGCCGTACCAATTGCCGTCCGGGAACTTGCGGCTGTCCCAGACTTGTCCTTCCCCGGCCGGCGTGCTGCCGGCGGGGTTGATGCGCAGCCCAGTCGTGGAGACGTGCCACAGCGGCATGAGCTTGTCCACCAGCGGGACTTCGCACCACAGGGCGTTAAGCGGTTCGCCTTTCTTACCGCCTGGCTTGAGGGTCAACTCGATTTTGGTGCAGCCATCCACATCGGTGGTGCAGCGGGTGGCGACGGCCACGCTGTCGGCCTTGGCCTTGCCCTCGTAGACGGCGCGCGCGGGGGTTTTCTCCGTGAACTTGCCTTGGCCCTCAAGCACCTCGCCGCCGTTGATCTTCAGGACCACGGGGCCGGCCAGCAGTTCCTGCGGGCCGCCGGCGGAAACGTTGCCCGCGACCTTGGCGGATTTCCACAGCCCGAGGCCGTTCACCTCGTACTCACGCAGCGCCAGAGCCACTTTGTCTTTCCCGGTTTCGAGCGGCGTGAAGGGCGGCAGCACGTCGTCCGTAATGCCCAGTGTGTTGCCTTCGAAGGGGAAATGCGTGCGCTTGAAGGTGCGCACGATGGGCGCGTTCCAGCCGTCCACGGCGACGGCAAGCGTGTACTCGCCGTCCTTGAGCCCGCCGACCTTGAACTCCTGCGTGCAGGGCGGCTTGTCCCAGCGCAGGGTTTGCTTGAGGATCTCCTGGTCCTGCGGCCCTGTGATGGTGACCAGCGCGGAGTGCGCCTTCTCCGCCAGCTCCTTGCTGAGTTCGCGGGTGTCCAGCATGACGCGGACGAACTTGTAGGAAGGGTAGTAGGCGAAGCGCAGCGCGGCAGACGGGTCCGGGCCTACGCGGTACTCCCACAGTTTTTCCGGCGCCTTGGCCCATTTGACACTGTAGTGCATGTAGGTCTCGGAGCCATCCGGCGAGGTGACGTCGCAGCGCAACGCATGTTGGGCATCTTCATGCAGACGATTGAGGTCGTCGAAGGCGTAAGCGGCGCTGCCGCCAGCCGGCAGATCAATGAGTTTCTCGTCCTTCTTCTCCGGCATGTCCGAGGAAGTGACCACCACGCTGACCTTGGCCTGGCGCGCGGGGCCGGGATTGAACACCTTGGCGCGCAGTTCGAGCTCGGCCTTGTGGACCTTGGCACCCAACCCCGTGATCTGCACGGAGGGCGCGCCGGCTGTCAGCTTGAGCGTCGCATAGCGGAACCAGTCCACAAAGGCGCCCACCACGGGAAACCAGGTGGTCTGCGACCAGGGCCCCTTGAAATTGCGCGCAATCAGCACGCCCAGCGTCTTGCCCGCCGCCTCGCCGGGCTTCCAGCCCAAATCGCTGAAAGGCAGGCTCAACTCCGCCGTCCACACGTGCTTTTCGTGGTCCACGGAGTTCTTGAATTCCCACTTCCCGTTCCACCCCGTGTCCGGTCCTTTCTTCGGATCGAAGCTGACGTCGTAAATGCCGCCCTGGGCGTTGGCGATCAACTGGTAGAAGCGCAGGTCGCCCTGCTGGCTCTCGCGGTTGGCGCGGTTGGGATCCAGCCAGACCTCGATGCACTCGTCGCCGATGTATTCCTTGTCGCGGGTGGTGCCGGAGCTGTGATCCTTGCCGTCCGGCGGATAGGCGCTGACCACCGCAATGTAGAGCCGCTCCTGGTCGAAACCAAGATACGCCTGTGCGCCGCGGGGTTCGAGCATGCCGGCGACCGCGGCGAACAGTCCTTGGAAGCCTGTCACTCCCGCCGCGCCATCCCACTCGCCGGGCTCGATTTTGCCGTCAATCACCGGCGCTTTCTTGAACGGCGCCACCGTGGCGATGCCGTAAGGCGGTGTGCCTTCGGCTTGCGCTGCGTGGCCGCCGTTCGTCCAAAAAGCTGCGAGAACAAACAGCAGACAACCTGATCCCAGGATTCTCATGGCAGTCCAGCCTCCAACCTGTTTGCCCAGCCCTGCCGGCCCTCTTCACTTTCTGGCCACTAGAGCCAGGATGTGCCCCGCAATCGTTTTGCGGAACTGGTCGTAGATCGCCTTGTCGGCGAAGTCGCCGATACTGTCGCAGCGGCCGTCGCCCTCGATCCTGGCGCCGCCCGTGTTGACTCTGATCTGGGCGAGGATCGCGTCCAGAGCCTTCTGCGCCTCGTCCGCGGCGGCCTTGGCCTGGTCCGAGCCTTTCTCCTTGGCTTCCTTGATCAGCGTGCACAGCTTGACGGCGTAACGGTAATCGTTCATGCCTGCGGCCATACGCAGGAAGGTCACGTTCGGAATCGCGCCGTCTGCGGTGCGAAACAGCAGATTGGCGCTGGCATCATAAGGATCGCCGCCCTGCAGGTCGGAGCCCGCCGAGCAGTTGCCGACCGCCCACTGCCGCCGGCCGATAGCGCCGGTCTTGATCATCAGGAAACCCTCGGTGTAGCGGCTCTGCCCGATATTCTGGAACCAGAGCTTCGCGCCGTCGTTGCGGATTTGCGCCAGACGCTCCTCAGTGAGTTTCAGGCCCCAGTTGACCATCATGTGGTCAAGCAGTCTGGCGCAGACGATGTCCTGCGGCGCGTTCAGCGAGCAGATCAGCTTCACGTCGCCGGCCTTGCGGAATGCCGCCGCCAGTCTTTCGAGATAGGGCGGCCCCATCTTCTCGTCGTTCGAGAGCTCGGTCACCGGATACATCAGGACCGGCAGGTAGTTTTTCTCCTTGGCGCGCGCGTCAACCTGCCGCGTCAACTCCGTCATCGCGTCGAAAAAGGCCTGATCCGTGAGCTTGTACTTAAACGGTTCCCTGCCGAACGGAAGATGCGCGTACGAGCCGCCGTTGGCTTCGCCCTGAATGGACATGTCGAAGAGGGGCACCGGGCCGGTCATCCCCGCCTTCTTCATGATTTCCATGGTGCGGTCGAGCTTATCGAAATTGAGGCGCAGCTTGCCGCTCGCCGGATCCTTCCCTTCGAGCTTGAGCACCCCGGAAAGGGTGGCGGAATTGCAGCCGTATTCGGCCAACGCACGCACCCCCGCCTCAATGTCTTCCGGAACATCAGGCACGAAAAAGATGTGGGCGTAAATCAGGCCGCAGCCGGCCGCCGAATCGAGCTTGAAGGGGTAGACTTCCACTTCCAGCGGAAACGCCGCCGGCTTGCCGGCGCCGGTCACCGTCACCGTGCCGGCATACTTTCCGGGCGCGGCGCCGGCCGGCACGCTGACCGTCAGCCAGAACTGGCGGGAGACGCCTTTCTCAAGCGCAAGCCAGTTGCGCGGGACCACCTGAACAGGCTCCACCTTAGTCCCTCCGGTGGTCTTGAGGTAGCGGTAGTGCACGTAATTGACCGCCACCGCGGCAGTGGGAATCGTGCCGCCGGGACCGCTCAGGGCGCTGACCACGACTTCGGCTTTGGGCGCGTCCCGAATGGGAAAGACGATAAAGACCGCCGGCTCCTTTTCGCCGGGCGTGGCGGCGATGGCGAGCTTGGCCAGGCGATCGGCCGCTTGCGGGACGAAGTAAGGAGTGATTGTCTCGCCGAAGTTCCGATAGGCCAGCATGAATCCGCAGGCCTGCTCCTCGGCGGTGAACTCCGGTGGCGCAGGCAGCTTGGCCGGCTTGAGTTCGCGCCGGACTTCGAGGAATTTCTCCCTGCGCCGGCGCTGGATCTCCGCCAGGGCCTTTTGCGCCTCAGTATCGCCCACGGGATAGATTGCCAGCGCCCGCAGTCCGCCGCTCAACCACGAGGCGTACTCTCCTTCCAGAGCGATCTCAGCCTTGTGGCCCTGGATCTCGACCTCGGCAGAGAATTCGTCGCAAAACCGGCCGGCGATCAGCGTCTCCCAGATTGAGCTCTTGTTTGTGTAGTCCCGATCGAAGGGGTTCAGGTCCTTAAGCCGGTCGCCGGCCGCGCATTTGAAAATCGGCTGGCCATTGCAGGAGACCGTGTAAGCCCGCTTGGGGTGAACCATTGTCATCCCGGCCGCAGCCCAGAGTTGATATTTTCCGGGCGTTACTTTGACGGCGAAAGCCAGCGGGCCGCCGGAGCGGTAGACACCGCTGCCGCACAGGGGCTCGCCGATCTTCAGGCCTTCGCCCACAGCGTCGTCAGTTGCGGCCAGGCCTTTCGTGTCGGCAAAGCCGTAGCCCAGCGCGTCATCGTATTGCGACTTGGGGCTGACCGGCGCGAAGCCCGGCCAGGCGTCCGCATCCGCGGGCCCAAACCCGAAACAGCGCAGGCCGACCGGGAGGTCCGCTTTCGGCCTGTTGCGCAACGAGAAGTTATCGAAGTACAGCACGGTATCGTTCTTCGGTGTGGGACTGAGCCACAGCGCGACAAGCTTGAGCTTGTTCGGGTCCAACATCCGCACCAGCCACGGCTGGACCTGGTTCGGCAACCGATGCGTCTTGATTTCGAAATGGTTGGCGCCGGGGAACGCTTTGAATGTGTTGCCGTATTGCGTGGAGTAATTGTTCGTGCTTTGCTCGTCATCTATGCGGATGAAAATGCCGGCCTCTTCCTCGTTGGGATTGAAGACGTCGAAGACAAGATAGTCGTAATCGCCCCAGCGGGCGAGCAGTTCGCCCCGGATTCCGAAGCCTGCGTATTCTTTGCCGCCGGGGAAAGTGAGCTTCGCAGCCTTCTCTCCCTCGGTGACGTGTTCCGTCACGAGCTCGACTTTGATATCTGCGCCCATCTTGAACTTCTGCGCCTCCTCGACGCTGTTGAAGCCGTTGAGGATCTTCATCTCCGGCGCATCGCCTGCGGGCAGCGGGCCCGAGCCGAGCAATGCAGCGCCACAGGCGCCGAGAGCCAAGAGGAGATACGCTGCGCTCGCTTTCTGCTTCTCCATTTCCTCTCCCTCCATGTCCGATATCTTACGCGCGGGACCGTACCGGGGCCAGCGAGGCGCCCGGAATGTCCGGGTTCTTACCTGCGCAGTTCTGGCCCGACGTAGATGATCGAGTCATTCTGCAGGCGGAAGAACGAGCCCGGGTCCTGCTCCAGCAGTTGCCCGAGGATGCCCACTGTCCGCGGGATGATGAACATGGCCTTGCCCGCCTCGGGACGCATCCGCAGGTCGCACAGCAGCGCCCCGATGACGCCGTCCACGTTGAAGCACAGGCCCTGTGCCTTCTTCTCCTTCAGCACCGCTTCGATCTCGCCGGCCAGGAGGCAGTGTTCGCCCGCCAAGCCGAGTTCTCCGGCCAGGTTGAGAAGCGCCACCGCGCGCGGGTCTTTGCCATACAGGCTATAGTAACGGTGGCCGTAGCCGGGGATTCTGCCTTTCTCTCCGCCGTAGACGCCGGTGACCTTGTCCACGATGTACGCCGCCAGGGCTTTGTGGTCCGGCACCCGCACTCCATCCGCCTCGAATGCGCCTCCGGCAGCCACGGCCTGGCGCATCTTCGCCAGGTATTCCGAGAGCAGCCTCGCGGTGCCCTCACCCGCCCCGGCGTGCGTGTCGCCCATCGCCGTGATGCCCGCGGCCAGCGCGGTCTGCAGCGAGTTGCCGCCGGAGTAAGAGGTGATGGCTGCCAGCGACGAGGGCGTGGCCGGCGTGTGGTCAATGCAGGAGATGAAGGTCGCGCGCAGCAGGCGCGCCTCCGCGGCTGACGGTGTCCTGCCGGCCAGCGCCCGGAAGGCCATCTCCTCGATGCTGGCGTCGTCGCTCCATTGCAGTTCATGCCCCAGGATGCAGGCCGCCAGCTCCACGACTTGCGGGATCAGCGTCAGCGCTTGGGTCTGCGCACGCGTGTAGCGCTCCCGCAGCGGCGCCGGAAGCCGCCCACAATCCCGCTGGCCCAGCGTCAGCAGTCCCGCGGCAATGGCGGCGTTCATGGGTGCGCCGCCGCGGCAGGCTGCCGCCGCCGCGGCGCGCGCGGCTTCTCCCGCGGGGCACTCCCGCGCGCACACGGCCAGGT
>JBEKKG010000358.1:0-7500 GCA_050010835.1 Planctomycetota bacterium | reverse complement strand
GACGCCGCTGGAGTAACTCATGGCCAGCAACCCTAAGGCGGACACGACCGACGAGACGACGAGCAGTCCGAGCGGCGAGAACACTTTGGCCACCGGACCCGCGAAGTGGCGCAGCACGAACATCAGGCCAGAGGTGTAGACGAGGACCAGGATTCCCGGAAACCCTACAATGTCCTCGACGAATACGTGCACCCAACGGTTGGGGGCGAGTTCCGTGGACGCGGTGAGAAACATGCAGAAGACCAGCAGCAGGAACAGCGGCCGCAGCGCCTCGCGCAGCATGACCCGCGCCGGCACGCCCGCCTGCGCCCGCTCGGTTTTCGGGAAGGGCTGGCGAAAGATGAGTATCGCGTAAATGAGGATCGGGACGTAGACGAACGCCAGCTTGATCCGCCAACTGGCGGCGAGAGTCTCCTGGGAGACGTGCGCGGCTCCCAGCGCCTCGCCGAATCCATAGGCCAGCAGCCCGCCGATGATCAGGCCGCCCGGCCACCAGGCGTGGAGCAGGTTGAGGATGTGAATCCGCTTCTCCGGGTACATGGCTGTGGCCAGGGGATTGATGGCCGTCTCAACCATGCTCCCGGCGATGGCGAGGAAGAACGAGCCCAGGGCAATGCTCCAGAAGCCCTGCGCCGCGATCACCGCGGTCACGCCGCACAGGTGCGCGGCACAGGCCACCCACAACGCCGTGCCGATGCCGATGAAGTCCAGCAGGGCACTGCCAAAGAACTGCACGCACACGCCGGCGATGGCCCCCGCCGAGACGGCCAAGCCCAGCCAGCTCTTGTTGAGCTCGAACCTTGCACCGAGGTCGCCCATGATGTCCGTGATTATCGAGGTGATCATGGCGTTAGCTACCAGCGCCATGCAACTGGCCACGAAAAGCCTGCGGCGGTTGTCTGCCAAGAGTGCGTCCTCCAACCAATTGTTTCCGTATCCTGGTCCGGTTCAGGCACTCTACCACACTTTCCAATTTTCAATTTTCAATTTTCAATTTTCAATTAAACCGCACCGGCACGCGAGAGAGGGATTTTGCACAATGCGGCCCTTGTTGGCTCTTGAGACTTCCGGCGGTTCGCTGGGCGTGGCGCTGCGGACGGAGAGCGGGCTGCTCTTCGAGGAGAACGCCGCCGCCGGGGCATGGCACGGCAAGGCCCTGGCCCCGCTGCTGCTCAAGGCCCTCTCGTCCTGCCAGCTCAAACCGGCGGAGCTGGAAGCGGTGGCCATTTCCCTCGGCCCCGGTTCGTGGACGGGCCTGCGCATCGGGTTGAGCGCCGCGAAAGCTCTGGCTTGGGGCGCAAAACTGGCCTTGCTGGGCGTGCCCAGTTTCGAGGCCCTGGCTTGGGACGCGGCCCGCAGCGCCCCTGGCCAGGCCAGGCTGCTCGTGCGCGACGCGCAGAGCGAAGGTCTTTTTCTGGCCCTTTTCAGCGAAACCCAGAACCCGCCTCAGCGGTGGATAGAGGAGAGCGTCCTGAAGTTGCCGGACGCAGTGGCGGCCGTGGAGCGGGAACTGCGGAAGCACCGCGGCGCCTCTGTGGCCGTGTGCGGCGACCGTGTCTGCCTGGAGGCGCTGGCGCCCGCGGCGGAAAAGCACGGCTGGCGGGTCCTGGACGCTTGCCGGCACGTGAGCGCGGGGGCTGTGGCCGAGTGCGGCTGGCAGCGGCTTTTGCGCGGCGCAGGTTTGAGAACTGCCGCTGAGATTCATAAACTGGCGCCGCTTTACTTGCGCGCCAGCGACCCGGAATTGAAACTGGCCCGGAGGGGAGCGGGTCTTGAAACCACAGATGAACACAGATAGTGTCGTGTTGAGGAAGTCCTGCAACGTTAAGGAGCCACGGGCGCCTTCGCCCGTGGGCCGGCGGGCGAGGCGCCCGCCGCTCCTGGAATCCGTTTCACCGTTTCGTCAACGCGACAATAGGAAGAACTGAACGACAGGGAGCCAAGTTACTCTGAACACCACTTCCGCCGATCCACCTCCAGTGCAGCCCAGCGGGGCCATTGCCGCGCCTGCTGCGGCCCGCAGCTTGGGCGACCGCATTTTGAAGGCCGGCGTCTCCGTCCTGGCCGCCAACCTCTGCGTCAGGCTGGCGGGGTTCTTTATCAAGAACTTCGTCCCCAATTTTTTCGGACTGGCAGTGAGCGATGTATTCTCTGTGGTCAACGACACGGTGCTCAACTCGGCCTTCGTCGTGGGCGAACAATGCCTGGGGCCTGCCTATATGCCCGTATTCACGAGCGCCAGGGACAAAGAGGGCGAGCAGCGCGCGTGGCGTTACACGTCCGTGCTCTTCAACCTGCAATTCATTATCCTGTTGGCAGTCACCGCCGCGTTAATCCTCTTTCCAGGGCCGATCATTGGCTTGTTCACCAAGTGGGACCTGCGAGTGCGGGTGGAGACGACGCAAGGCCAGGAGATAGTGGGGCACGCGGTTGACGTGGAGCCGGTACTGCTGACCGTGGAATCCAGCCGCGGCACGATTCGCCTCCGGCGCGACGAGATCACCGTTTGGAACATAAAGGACAAGGACCTTTACGACCCCGCGAAGCTGCGCGAGCATCCCCCTCAAGTGCGGCTGGCGACCAGCCAGGGCGCCGTGGAGGGCAATCTGGTTGAGGTGTCGTATGCGTTCACCATTCGTGGCGCACATGGCGATGTCAGGGTGCGCGAAGACGAAGTGCAGGATGTGCAGTTCCTGTCGCGCGCAAACGAGGAGCACGCGAAGACCCTGCCGGTGAGCGTCGTACACCGCCGTAACATGGCTGCGGCGATGCTGCCGTATGTCGCGCCCGCACTCCTGGGGATGTCACTCGCCAGCCTCACCTACTGGGTGCTGATGGGCTACAAGAAGTTCTTCTTTGCGGCCTTCGGCGACGCACTGCTGAAGTTCTCCATCCTGGGCGGGGCGGTGCTGGGCGGCGTCCTGGGCCGGGGCAACTGGCATTTTATCGCCTGGGGTTGTGTCGCAGGCGGCACCTTGAAGTTCCTCCTGCACCTGACGGTCCTGGGGCCGGGGCGCCTGCGCCTGTACCGCCCCACCTTGGACCTGCGCGACAAGTACCTGCGCGATTTCTGTCTGCTCGTCTTGCCCTTGCTGGCCGGCATCCTCCTGTCTCTGGTGCGGGACGTGCTGATGAAGAGGTTGCTCACGGAGGAATCCGGCCTGCCCACCTACTTCGCGCAGGGACGTGGCGTTGCGGAAACCGTCGGTTTCCTGGTTCCGTTTGCGCTTTCCATTGCCCTGTTGCCTTTCTTCTGTGACATCGCCGCACGCGATGACCGCGCCCAGCTCGGCCGTCTGTTGACACAGACCATTCGCATGGTGGTCTGGTTCTTCGTGCCCGTGTGCGTGGTACTGGCGGTCGCGGCGCTGCCTGTGTGCCTGGTTCTCTACAAGGGCCAGAATATTGGCTTGGCTGAGGCAAGCTACGCCGCGCTGGGGATGCAGCTCTTCTGCATTCCGATCCCTTTCCTGGCGGTTGAAATGCTGGTCAATCAAGCTTTCTTCTCCAGCCGCCGTATGATTGCTCCCGTCGTGGCGGGCGCCGTCTTCTCGCTGCTTGTTCCGACCGTGGCCTATAGCCTTATCGCAGGCTTCAAGATCAGCGGGATCACCAATATTCTGCTCCTGGTCTCGCTCTGCCTTGTCCTGGCGCGCGTCCTTAAATCTTTCATCCTCATCACCCTGCTCAAGTGGACCGTGCCCGTCCTGCCGCTGGCCGAGACGGCCGCGTACGCCTTGCGCCTGTTGCTGGCCGGCGGCGGCGCCGCGATGGCGGCGCTGGGCACGCAAAAGCTCTACGCGGGGCCGCTCCACTTTCTCGACAAAGCCGTGCACAGCGCGCGCCTCAGCAACGCCTGCGAAGCAGTGCTTATCGGCCTGGCCGGAGCAGCGGTTTACCTGGCCCTGTCCTTGCTCTTCAAGCTGGAAGAGCCGCGCCTGTGCTGGCAGTGGACCAGGGAGAAATTGCGCCGCCGCGGGACGGGGGACAAGGGGCCAGGGGCGAGGGGCGAGGGGCGAGGGACTTCGAGTTCGGAGTCTTGAGTTCCGGGTTTCGGATTTCGAGTTTGGCCGCGGCCCCTATGGCAAAGAGTTGTTGAGGTGTTAAAGTACAGCCATGCCAAAGACGTTCTTCATGCTGGCCGGCGAAGCCTCCGGCGACGGCCACGCAGCCAAACTCATTACGGCGCTCAAGACGCTGGAGGCGGATGCGCGTTTCCTCGGCCTGGGCGGACCGAAGATGGCCGCGGCGGGCTTTCAGGCCGTGAAGGACCTCGACGGCATGCAGGTCGTGGGCTTCTGGGAAGTCGCGCGGAAGTATGGTTTCTTCAAGCGTGTGTTTTACGAACTTCTCGACCGGGTCAAACAGGAACGTCCGGACGCGCTGCTCTGCGTGGATTACCCCGGCTTCAACCTGCGCTTCGCCAGGGAAGTCCGCAAACTGGGCATTCCCGTGCTCTATTACATCGTCCCGCAGGTCTGGGCCTGGAAGGCCCTGCGGGCGAAGAGCATGGCGCGGTTCGTGGACCGTGCGTTCTGCGTCTTTGAATTCGAGCCGCCGTTCTTCGAGAAGTTCGGGCTGCGCACTACTTTCGTGGGGCATCCGCTGATTGACGATTGCGGATCGCAGATTGCGGATTGCGGATTGAAACTGCCGCCAGGGCCGCAGACGGTGGCGTTCCTGCCGGGGTCGAGAGCCGGGGAGTTCTCTGCTCTTGCGCCGGTCATGGCGGAGGCGTTCGACATGGCGATGAGAGCCAAACCGGATTTGCGCGCGCTGATGTCGGTGGCGCCCGGAATGCCGCCGAGGATTGTTGCCAAAACGTCGCACGGGCTTCTCCTCGCAGCCCTCGACTTCCAAAATAAGTTGGGCGATCATATAGGAGAGACGGTGCGCAAAGTCAAAGAGCAGGCTGAGATTCTCTGGGGACCGGTGCCTAAGGACGTCCCGCCGCGCGACAGCCGCGAAGGCGAGGAATTCAACCGGCGGTGGAAGAACTTCTTCTCCGTTCACAAGGCCCTTGGCGAAAGCGGCGTTCCCCATGCACGGCTGTTGCCTTCCCTGGCCGACTTCTCCGTCGTCAAATCCGGCACGAGCACGCTCGAAGCCGGGCTGGCTGGGAATCCGATGTGCGTGGTCTACAAAAGCTCGTTCATCAGCTACGCCATAGCCCACTTGATGGTCAACATCCCCGTTTTCTCGCTGGTGAATATCGTCCTGGGCCGCTACGCCGTGCCGGAACTGCTGCAAGGAGAAGCGAATCCTTGCCGGATTGCCGAGGAGATCAAGCGCGGGCTGACCGACGAGAAGTACCGCGAGCAGCAGAAGGCAGCATTGGCGGAACTGCCGAAGAAACTCGGCGGTCCCGGTGCCAGCGCGCGGGCGGCACATGGGATTCTAGATTTTCTGAGAGGACGGGGTTGAGGAGTTCCGGGTTGCGTTCTACGGCCGCTTCAGGTTTTCTCGCACCCACTTCTGGAAGGAAACGATCCACGCTATTTCTCGGACATGGGGCACAGTCTCAACGAAACGTTGGATCTCGCGCAGCGGCAGGAAGGGGAAGTTCAGGCTCTTCCCGGTCAACTTGTACTGCCCATCAGCCCCCAACTGATAGATCTTAAGCGCCTTGCCATCGAAGCGCCAAAGTTCCGGGACACCCAAGGCGGTGTAGATGGCTTGGCGATCCAGCGAACTGCTCGTAATGTCAACGTCAATAGCAAGGTCCGGCGGCGGGTGGCGGCTCAGGTCAACCTCCCTGATGTTGTGGAAGAGCAAGGCGTTCTTGACGTAGTAGCATTCATCGGGCTCCAACCCGCGGTCCAGGTCTTCTCGGCGAAAGGTCATGGACCCACCACTTATGATCTCGATACCCAGTTCAATGGCCAGCGCCTCGATCATACGGCCGAGAGCGATCTTGTAGTTCTCGTGCAGGGGCGACGGTGACATTAGTTCCAGGCTCCCTCTGTCGTAGGTCACAAAAACGTGCCGGTCACCCAGAGCCTTGAGCAGCATGTCGTAGAAATGCCAGTCCACGCCGTAGAGCACAAAGCGCTGGTCAGTCTGTTCCTTGGGGGCTGTAAGTGTGGCCGGCATGGTCAATCTTCCGTAATCTGCAATCTACAATCCGCAATCGCCCTACTCGCCCGGGGCGGTGTTGTTGGAGCGGATCACGCGCATGTCCGCGTTGAGCAGGTCGCGCAGCTCTTCCTGGTGGGCCATGTAGTTGTGGAAGTCCTTGAGGAACTTCGCAGGGCGTTCGCGGGTCTCATTGTTCAGCCAGCGGCTGACGCAGGCGTTAAGCTGTTCCACCAGGCTCATCTGGTGCTCGACATAGTTCTGGATATCCTGTCTGGTGGCTGCGGGCCTGCGCTTGGTCTCATTGGCCCAATAGCGCTGGAGGTCGCCGTTCAGGAGCGCGGGCTGTGCAGACTGGTATTCCACGTAAGCGTGGATGTCTTTGGCGGTCTGTTTGGGCCGCGTGACCGTCTGGGCCTTGAGGTAGACGCGCACGTCCTCGCTGACGTATTCGGGCAACTCGCGCTGATGGTCCACGTAGTTCTGGATGTCCTTGGCGGTCTTGTCCGAACAGTCCTTCTGGATGCGCCACCAGCGTTCCACGTCGTTCCGCAGCAGTTCAGGCAGGCCGGTCTGGGAATCGAACCAGGCCTGGATGTCATCGTGGGTGCGTTTGGCCTTGTCTTCCTGGGTCTGGCGGTAGCGGCGCACGTCCTCGCGCGTCGGGTCAATGGCCTTCTGGTGGTTGGCGAGGTAGTCGCTGAAGAGCTTGTGGAGCTCGTCACAGCGCTGAATCTGGCCGGCCTTGTAGTTGCGAATGTCGTTGTTCAGGCCTTCCACCTGCTGGCGCTGGTATTCCCAATAGTCGTTGATCCGCTTCTCGGTGGCCGCAGGGCGCTCAATGGTGTTCTCCCGCCAGAAACGGGCGACGGCGGCGCGCGTCTCTTCAGGGAGTGAACGCTGGTAGTCCACGTAGTTCTGGATGTCGCGTGCGGCGGCGGCGGCCAGGTCAATCTGCATCTCTTTGTAAGCCCGCACGTCCGCGCACAAGTCCACGGGCTGGGCGGACTGGTAGGTGTAATAGTCGTTTATGTCGGCCACCACTTCCTTGGCCAGGCGCTCCTGCAAGGCGCGGTAAGTGCGGACGCAGGTATTCAGCCGCTCAACCTGTTCCGCGTGGTACTGGTAATACTGATGCACCCGGTCCGTGACGCTCTGGGCCGTATCCTTGTCTGCACCGATGCAGCCGGCGAAGACCAGAACGATAATGACTGCCAAGGCGAAACGCAGCATGATGTCTTAGTAGCGCATCCGGGCTGAAAGGTCAACGGCATTCTTAGGCATTAGGCTTGAGGGCTTGAGGGCTCGACGGGTGCATGTCAGCAAATGTACCGCGGGCGTCCCGCCCGCTCGTGGCAGGCTGGCAGGGCGCGAGGACGAAGGCGGGCGGGACGCCCGCGGTACGCTCTGGGCCACGCATTTACT
>JBEKKG010000357.1:0-7504 GCA_050010835.1 Planctomycetota bacterium | reverse complement strand
GAATTACCTTGAACAGATCCTGGCCCGGCGCGAAGCAGATGCTGCCGGCGCGGATGAGGCGCTGCTGCTCAACAACGCCGGTTTGCTCTGTGAAGGCTCGTCGTCCAACCTCTCGCTGCTGCGCGGCGGCGTGCTGGAGATTCCGGACCCGGAACGTTCGGGCGCGCTGCCGGGCATCGCGCAGTTGACCGCGATCGAAGCCGCGCACAGTTTAGGTTTGCCCGTGATCCGCACGCTGCTCAGCCCCTGGGAACTCTACCGCGCCGACGAGGCCTTCTTGTCCGGCTCAATGCGTGAGCTGGTTCCGCTGGTGCGAGTGGGGGAACGGCTGATCGGCACTGGGAAACCCGGGCCTATCACGCTGCGCCTGGTGGCCGCGTACAGGCGGATGGTGGAGCGGGAATGCCCGCCGTTCAAATTTCGGTAACCGTTCAGTGTCCGAGCCGCGCGCGTCAGCAAGCGGTGACATCATTCCCATTCTTCCCATCATTCCCATTCGCCCCGTACCCGGTAACGGCGCGTTCCCCATGACCGCTTGCTTACGCGCGCGGCTCGGAGACTGAAAAACACTATTCGTCCGCGGGCGCGGGCAGTTGCTCCAGGAATCTTACGACGAAGCCCCGCTCGCGGGCCAGCAAGGTGATCCGCACCCGGCGCCGCCGGCCGCCCGATGAGACCGCCACTACGCCGTTGCTTCGCTGTCCCGCGGGCCAGCGGAGCACTTTGCGCACGTAGCCGGCCAGCGCAGGGGTCAAGCAGGCCGGCAAGCAGCCGACCTGTTCGAGGCCATTCTGCTCCTCGAGTTTCTTGCCGCGGGGCAGTGCGGGCGGGGCGGGGCGGGGCGAGACGTGGCGCAACGTCAGCGCCAGCCAGGAACCGGCCCTGGCGCAGCGCAATTCCGCGGGATACGAACGCAAGGGCAGCGCGAAGATCAGAGGCGTCAGCGTCTCCGCAATGGCGGCCTTTTCGGCCTCGCCCAACTCCTCGGCCACAACCCGGTTCAGGTTCCCCGCGCCTGCGGCGAGCGCCGCGAGGAGGCGGCACCACAAGCCGTCCTGCTCCTCCGTGCCCAGGCCCCAGAGAAACTCGAAGCTGGAAGCCGGCCGAGTGCGCAGATAGGCGCTCAGGTATCTGGCAAGCAGGTCGGGGCCGGGCGCAAGAATCGTTTTCTCATGCGCGTTCATGTCTCCTGTTTATGGCGCGAGCCTAAGGCGGGCAAGCATTTTCAGAGAAGCTGGAAAAAATTACTTGCAAGAGAGCACTGCGTGGTTTCGAGTTCCTGTTTACAGTTGTTCCGCCGCCAGGTCGGCCAGGGCGCTCCGCTCAGACTTGTTCAGTGCGATGTGCCCGCACAACTTCGAGGTTTTCAGGCGCTCGACGCAATACGTCAACCCGTTTGAGCTGGCGTCCAGGTAGGGGTTGTCAATCTGTTGCGGGTCGCCGGTGAGCACCATTTTGGTGCCCTCCCCGGCGCGGCTGATGATCGTCTTCACCTCGTGAGGCGTCAGGTTCTGCGCCTCGTCCACCACCACGAACATGTTGGCGATGCTGCGGCCGCGAATGTAGGTCAGCGCCTCCAACTCGACGAGGTCCTGCTGGAAGAGCTGCTCGGCGGTCAACTGGCTGGGGGCGTAACGCCCGCGCAGCAGGTACTTGAGATTGTCGAAGATCGGCCCCATCCAGGCCCGCAGTTTCTCGTCCTTGTCCCCCGGCAGATAGCCGATGTCGCGCCCCAGGGGCATGATGGGCCGGGAGACCAGCATCTTCTCGTAGCGCTTCTCCTTTATGGCGCGCTGCAAACCGGCCGCCAGGGCCATCAGCGTTTTGCCGGTGCCGGCGCGGCCGACCAGGGTGACGAGTTGGAGGCTGTCGTCCAGCAGCAGTTCAAAAGCCATGCGCTGCGTGGCGCTGCGCGGGGCGATGTTCCAGGCCCGGTCATGTTCCTGCAGCAGCGGGACCACTTCATCGCTCTCCAGGTCCACGCGCGCCAGCGCGGTGTGTTTGGGGTTGGTCTCGTCTTTCAGCAGCACGAACTCGTTGGGCGCCCAGGGCTGGCCGGCGCAATCCGGCAGCGCCACGTGCTTGTCGCCGTAAAACTTGTTGACCGTCTCCGCGGGCACGAAGGTTTCACGCCAGCCCTGGTACAGGCTGTCGTAGTCCACCTTCTGCTGCTCGAAATCCATGACCCGCAGGCCCAACGCGTCGGCCTTGACGCGGGCGTTGATGTCCTTGGAGACGAAGATCACGCGCTGGCCGCCGCGGTTCAGCGCCAGGGCGACGGAGATAATCTGGTTGTCCGCGGCATCGTGGCGCAGTCCCGCCATGCTGAGTTGCTCGCGCACGTCCTGTTGCAGGACGACCTGCAGAATGCCGCCGTTGGCCATAGGCACGCCGTCCCCGAGGCGGCCGTTTTCGCGGTGCTTGTCAATGGCGCGGATGGCCTCGCGCGCGTTGCGCCCCAGTTCGTCGTTGCTGCGTTTGAAGTGGTCCAGTTCCTCAATCACCGCCAGCGCCAGGACCACGCGGTTGTCACTGAACGCGAACAGCGCGCCGGGGTTGTGCAAGATGACATTCGTATCCAGGACGAACGTCTTGACGCCGGCGCCCTGCTTGTTCACCGCGCGGTCAATCGCGGCCTGCGACGCTGAAGACAGCGCCGGGATGGGCTTGCTTGTGTTCTCTTCGGCCATTCTCTCTCTTTCGCTCCTGACCTATGCCGCCTCATTTACCCCAGTCGCGTGGACACAATGGACAGAGTGGACTGAATGGGCACGGCAAACCGTCCAGTTCCTGCCCTTCTCTGTGTCTCTGTGTTGAGTAGCCCATGCTATCTGCGTTCATCTGCGGTTCCCAATTGCGCTGTGGCCAATCTGATCATGCCCAGGTTCTCCCCTGCCTCGCCGTGCAGGACCACGGCGCGGCGCGGCGCGGTGGGGGCGGAGCTTCTCTCGGAAAATGGCAGGGCAGCCAGCGAATGCTTGCCGCCCAACAATCCCGCGGCCACAGTTGCCGCCAGCACCGGCGAGACGGAAAGGGAATCCCCGCAGTACAGCTCCGTGGAGAACACCTGTAGGGCAGACTTTCCAGCCTGCCCGGCCTGCACAAACAGGACCGTATCCTCCGGCGTGGGGCAATCCTCTGGATGGCCTGCATTGTGGGGCAATCCAGAGGATTGCCCTACACTGGATGGTTGCAGCTCAACTGCCTCTACTTCAGCGTAAACCTTGGCCTTGCGCTGCTGGGCCGAGGCGCTGCTCTCCAGCACCAGCATGGCCGCGCCTTCGCCGGGCACGATGCCATCCTCCCAGTTGCCGCTGCGGCTGAGCTGGCCTGTGGCCAGCAAGTGGTTGTAGGCCGCGGGCGTCAAGCTCTCACTGGCGCCGGCGAGGATGATGTCGCCCGCTCCGGCCCTGAGCTGGTCGAAGGCGAACAAGAGCGCCTCAATGCCGGCCAGCCGCTCGCCGGAGAACGTGGCGGACGGGCCGCGCAGCGCGTACTCGATGCACAGCAGCGACGAGGGGCTGTTGGCGTAGCCGTGTGTAAAGGGCAGAGGCTGAGCGAACTTCGGATTGGAGGTCTTGATCTTGTTCCAGAAAATCCCCATTGCCTCCAGGCAGCCCAGCGTTGTGCCGTAGGCGCAGCCAATCTCCGCTGCCGGCCTGCGGTCGCGCTCCAGCAGCCCTGCGTCCGCCAGGGCCAGCCTGCCTGCAAGGAGCGCCAAGCCGCTCGTGCGGTCCACGAAACTCTTGATCTGCGGCAGGTCTTTCTCGGCGGAGAAATCGAGGACCTCAAAGCCCCAGGCGGGTGCGCCGGCGGGGACTTCGAAACCCGTGATCTCGGGCGGGGGCTGGGGCGGCGCGCGAAGCTGCCCGGAAAGCGCCGCGGCGAGCGGGGCCGGAGCAACGCAACCCAGCCCGGTGATGACTACGCGTGAACTTGCGGTGGCGATGTTCGTGCTTCCTTAATCTCTTGAAACCGCAGATGGACGCAGATGAACGCAGATAGAAAGAACTTTGTAATTATCTGTGTTCATCTGCGTTCATCTGCGGTTCCCAGAACCCTGCCCTGTGCCAGGCCCTTGCCGCAACGCGGGCAAACGGTCTCCTTCTTCGGAATGAATTCCATACACCAGGGGCAGGGCTGCGTCGAGTGTTTTGCGATGTAGCGGACGGCCACGGCCAGCACCAGCAACGCCGCAATCAGAACGAAGAGCAGGCCGCCGATAATTGCCAGCCAGAACTCGACCTTGGTTTGCTCCTCTACGGACAACTCCGCTTGTTGCATCGCGAGCAGGCTGCTGCAACGAACGGCCAGCCACAACCGCAAATTGAGAATTGAGAATAGAAAACTCATCGTTCCTCTTGGAATGCTACGCAGTGCAGTCCCGCCCGGTTCGGCGCATACTGCACTCGCCTTCCATCCTTTGACATAGCGGCGGAGCGCACAAATGCAAAAGCGCTTTTCACGCGACGCGCCAATCTTCCGGGCCGTTGCCGTCACGCAGCACGCGCTGGTAGAGGTGGTTGCGCTCCACGGGCTCACAGCCCGCCTCGCGGATCAGCCGCTGCAGCGTCTGGACCGTCAGACTTTGGGGCGCCAGTGCGCCGGCCCGATGATGGACCTCCTCCTTGAGCACGGTGCCGTCGAAATCCGTGGCGCCGTAGGCCAGCGCGACCTGCGCCACGGGTACTGTGAGCGTGACCCAGTAAGCCTTGATGTGCGGGAAATTGTCCAGGAGCAGCCGGGCGGCGGCGTGGGTCCGCAACTCATCCAGGGCGCTGGGGCCGTGCTCCAGGGCCAGCGCATTGTGCGCCGGATGATAGCTCAACGGCACGAACGCCAGGAAACCGCCGGTCTGGTCCTGCAACTCGCGCAACTGGAGTATATGGTCCACGCGCTGCGCCGGCGTTTCTATGTGGCCGTAGAGCATGGTGGCGTTGGAGCGGATGCCCAGCCGGTGCGCGGTGCGATGGAGGCCCAGCCACGCGGCGCTGGATTCCTTGCCGGGGCAGAGCACGCGCCGCAGCCCATCGTCGAGAATCTCCGCGCCTCCGCCCGGCAGCGTGTCCAGGCCGGCCTCGCGCAAGGCCAGCAAGGTTTCCTCTGGGGTCATCCGCGCCAGCCGGCCAAGATGCAGGACTTCGCTGGCCGAGAAGAACTTCAGCCCGATCCTGGGGTGGCGCCGCCTGAGCTCCCGCAGCATTTCAAGGTAGTAGCTGAATGGCAGATCAGGGTGCAGCCCGCCGACGCAGTGGATCTCCGTCGTGCCGCTGGCGGCGATCTCCGCGGCACGCTGAACTACCTCAGCGATGCTCAGTGCATATCCGCCATTTTTGTTCCCCCTCCCCTTGCGAGAGGAGGTAGGGGGAGGGCGGTAAAAAGAACAGAATGCGCAGCCCAGGATGCAGTAGTTCGTGTAATTGACGTGGCCGTTGACGACGTAACAGACACGGTTGCCGTGTTTGCGTTGCGCGTACCACTGCGCCAGAGCTCCCAGGCTGAGCAGATCGCCGGCCTGGAAAAGGCACAGGCCATCCTCGCGGGTCAACCTAAGGCCGCCGGCGAGCCTTTCGCGGATCCGCGCCAGTTCCGGCCCAACGGGTGGCGGTTCTCCCCCTCCTCTCGCGGGAGGGGGTAGGGGGAGGGACGGATTGGTTTGGCCTCCAGTCTCCATGCTCTGGTTGATCCTTCGCCTGATATGATACCTTCCCAGCGAGAAAGGAAAACAACGAATGAAGATTGCCTGCGAACGCACGCAGCCAGATTTTCAATTCTCAATTCTCAATTTCCAATTATGATGCCGCTTCCGACTGGACGCACCTGGAGTGCCTCTTGGAGAAGGATTATGGGCCAGGACAATTCTTCGGACGAGACCGTGCTGGCGCCCCGGCCAAACAGTCCCGCACCAGGTGGCACAGGCTGTCAGCCTGTGCAGGGCGGATCGGACGCCAGCACCTTGCCGGTGCCTGGAAGCGGTTTGCCTCCCACGCTACCGCCTCAAGACTTGTCCGGAGACAATTTCGTCCTCAAGGCCAAACGCATGGAACTCAGCGGCATCCCCGTCCCCTCGTTGGGCGGGATTCCGCTCCTGGCCAAACTGGGCCAAGGCGGGATGGGCGCGGTGTACTATGGCATCCATCCGCGCCTGTCCAAGGAAGTCGCCATCAAAGTTCTGCCGTTCCATCTGGCTGAACAGCAGCCGGAAATGATCCAGCGCTTTTTCCGCGAGGCCAAGATCGCCGCGCAGGTGCAGTCGCCTTTCCTGGTGAACGTCACGGACGTGAACCAGGAGAGCGGGCTGTATTACCTGGTGATGGAGTTCGTCAGCGGCGAGTCGTCCGGCGCATATCTCAAGCAGCTTCTGAAGAACGGAGAGCGGGGGCTGCCCGAATGCGAGGCGCTGGACATCTGCATCGCGGCCAGCGAAGGACTCGCGGCCGCGCACGCCGAAAACATCGTCCATCGCGACATCAAGCCGGACAACATCATGATCCCCAAGGTCAAGGGCGGCGTGCAGCACAATTTCAAGGCCGCCAAGCTCGCCGACCTGGGCCTGGCCCGCTACGAGGGGCCGGGGCAGTCCCTGACGGGGGCAGGCGTGTGCATAGGCACACCCGGCTACATTGCGCCTGAGCAAGCCCTGGACGCCAAGACCGTCGGCAAGCCCGGCGACGTCTTCAGCATGGGCGCGACGCTCTACGCGCTGCTTTACGGCAAGGCGCCCTTCACGGGCGAGGCGGTGATGAAAGTCCTGCTGGCCACCCAGCACGAGCCGCACACACCCATCCGCGAGGTGCGCCCCGAGGTCTCGGCGCAGACAGCGGAACTGCTGGACCGCTGCCTCGCCAAGGATCCCGCGCAACGCTACGCGGACGGCGCGGCCTTGGTTGAAGCGTTAAGGGCCTGCCGCACGGCACTCGGCGTCACCGTGCCGGAGTCAAAGGCCGCGGCCGCAGTACGTACCGCCGGCGTCTCGCCGGCAGCAGCAGCCGCAACGCCCAAGCCGCCCGCGCCCCAGGCAGCGGCGCGCAAGCGCTCACGGCTGCTCATCGCCGCGGGCGTGGTTGTGCTGGGGTTCGTCACTGCGCTGATTTTCTCCTTCATCGTCAAGGTAGACAAGTTTGTGACCTGCCCGCTGGAAATAAGGGCCGATGAAACCACGATCTCGTCGCCCAAAAGCGGCCTCGTGCGCCAGGTCTTGGTGAAAGAAGACGACCACATCGGTCCCCTTACGCGGCTGGTTGATCTCCAGCGTCTTAATCCGCACTGATTGGCGGGCGGGATCAAACCGAATGCCGCTGGCGTTGACTTGGCCCAGACCGGCCAGGATCGGTCCTTCCGGCGTGGCACGGAAGGCGATATCGCTGAGCGAAAGCTCGGCCGTAAAGCCGCGGGCGACGTTGAAATCGAGTGGATCGCGGCGGTTTAAATCTAATTGCCCCCGGACCTGGGTCGTGAGCTGGCCGGCGGTCAGGGCGGTGCCATCGACCTTGTCGGCCAGGGC
>JBEKKG010000356.1:0-7509 GCA_050010835.1 Planctomycetota bacterium | reverse complement strand
ACAACGTTTATGCCGAGCCGCTCAATCCCCCCATGCCTGTTGGGAGCGCCGGCGTCTCGACGGCCAGTGCCGCCGGGACGGCGGCGCTCCAAGGCTGGATGGAGGCCGTGCGCGATGGTGTGGCCGAGGAGATGCGCCGCGATCCGAACCTCATCTACCTGGGCGAGGGCATTGCCGAGCGCGGCGGTTGTTTCGGCCACAGCAAGGACCTGTGGAAGGAGTTTGGCAGCCGGCGGGTGATAGACACGCCCATCTGCGAGCTGGCCTTTACGGGCGCCTCCGTCGGCGCCGCGGCGACCGGCTGCCGGGCCGTGGCCGACCTGATGTTCGCCGACTTCATGTTCGATGCCGCCACCCAGATCATCCACATGGCCGGCAAGCTGCGCTACATGAGCAACGGGCAGGTCCACGTGCCGCTGCTGGTGCGGGCGCCGATGGGCATGATCAAGTGCGCCGGAGCGCATCACAGCGGCGCCTATTATCCGGCCTTCGCCCACTGTCCGGGGCTGCTCGTCGTCGTGCCCTCCAACCCGGCCGACGCCAAGGGCCTGATGAAGACTGCCCTGCGCGCCGGAGACCCGGTCCTGTTCATGGAGCACAAGGCCCTCTTCAGTTCCAAGGGGCCGGTCCCCGCCGGCGAGCACCTGGTCCCGCTGGGCCAGGCCGCGGTCGTGCGGCCGGGCCGGGATCTTACCATCGCGACCTGCGGCTTGGCGACGCGCGTTTGCCTGGAGGCCGCCGAACAGCTCAGCCAGAAAGGCGTCTTCTGCGAGGTCATTGACCTGCGGACCATCGTGCCGCTCGACGTTGAAACTGTTGCCGCCAGCCTGCACAAGACCCAGCACCTGCTGGTCGTGGATGAGGCTTGGTCCATGTTCGGCGTCGGTGCGGAACTCGCGGCCGCGATGATGGAGTATGCCTTCGACGACCTGGATGCTCCGGTCGGCCGCCTGCACACGCAGCGCGTGCCCTTCCCGTTCAGTCCGTCACTGGAGAGCGCGGTGATGGTGACTGCGCCGAAAGTCGTGGCTGCGGCCCAGGCAGTGCTCTCAGGCCGCGCGCCGCGGCCCAGGCATCCGCAGGCTGCGCGCCCGCCTGGGAGCGCCGCCGTCCCGGCGGCCCGTGCCGGCGAGACGCCGGCGCTCCGTAGTGCCACCGCGGCTGCAGCACCCATCCTCGTGGGCGACGGCGTGCCGATCCTCATCCCCAACATGGATTTGACGATTGAGGAAGCGAAGATCATCCGCTGGAAGAAGGGCCTGGGCCAGAGCGTGGTCGCGGGAGAAAGCCTGCTCGAAGTCGAGACCGACAAGTCCACCGTGGAGATCGAAGCGCCGGCCAACGGAGTGCTGGTAAAGCTGCTCGCCGCCGAGGGGGATGTGGTAGGGCTGGGGAAGCCGGTGGGGGTGATCAAGCCAGGGTAAGGCGGGAAGTTTCGGGAATTTCCCCGAAAAACCCGGAGATAAGTGGGGTGTCCCTGGAACTGCCCTGGAACTGCCATAGCGCATTTCACGGGCGCGTAATCTTGCCCCCGCGGCTCATTAGCATGTGGAATGGTAGTGAATCGCAACACGTTTCCCGGAATGCTTCAATCGGTTGAAGAGGTCAATCGCTTCTTTGTTTCTGAGAATGTGAACTTCGCATCCCTTGTATTCACGAATCCGATCATCGGGTGTGGTGACCCCGTCCCAACCCAGCGCAATAATCAGAACCTCCGGATTCGAATCCAGGAGCCATTCAATCCGTTCGAAAGACAACTGGTGTGTCTTTTCCACCTTGCGAACGTTGCCGTCCGCGCGAACCTGGAAATCGGAGATGACCCGCGGCCAGGCGCCGTATGTTGCATAACCGAAGCAACACCACCCGAATCGTCCTGGAGGATTGGCGACGAACCAAGTCGCCGAGAGCACCACGACGACAACGAGCAGTACGATGAGTTTGCGCTTCCGCGTCAGTGGATGCACAGCCATCCTCATGAGTTCCGGGCACGTCCAACTTGATTATCCAACAGCTTCCGTTGGATAAATAGGAAGAGCGCCCATGTAAGCAATTCCCTCTTCTTCATTCTGTGGCCACCAGCCGCCTCGCCCGCAATGAACGGGCGCTATCCTCAATCACGACCTCCGGCGTCTCAGAGGAACCGTGCGTTGCGGGGGGATCAAACAGCCTTCCTTGCGGATGGTTGCCAACAAGGGAGAACCATCATCCTGCTCCCAACGCCGCATCCCGACCAGCAATGGCTCGATGCGGTAATCCACCAAGCCACGCAATTGCCACAGCAATTGGACATCGTGCGCTGGCCGGCGAGGTTTGACTCGCGCTGAAACGACCAGCAGGTCAATATCGCTGTCTTTGCGCGCATCGCCGCGGGCTTGCGAGCCATAAAGAACGCCGGCGAACACGGGAATCCCTGCTCGCTCCACCTCCCGCAGATACTGGTGAACGATCTTCACAACTGCTTTGCTAGGCATTGGTAAACTTTCCTGTTGTAGATAGTACCACGCCTGTGCGGGCACGCGTGCATTCTTTTTGGCGCAAAAACAAGTTCCGAACTAAACGTGCCCCCTCCGCAGTTCCGCCATGCACCGGCTCATGCACTCGCCGGCCTCGAGCGTCGTGTTGTAGACGCCGACGGAACAGTAGCCCCCATATCCGAGCCGCCGCAGCTCCACCAGGAACGCGGCAGTGTCCCAGTGCGCGCTGCCCAGGACGTTGCGGTTGGTCTCGCACAGATGTACATGCGCCAGGATGTCGGCGATGCCCGCCAGCGGGGCGAGCATGTCCCGCTCCTCGATGTTCATGTGGTAGGTGTCCACCATCATTCGCAGACCCGGCAGGGCCAGGCTGCGCACCACCTGCGCCACCTCCGCGATCGTGTTGTGGAATCCGACCTCCGAGTAGTTGACGGGCTCGAAAGCGATAACGGCGCCCTGCTGCGAGGCTTGGCGTCCCGCCTCGGCCAGGGCCGCGGCGATCCGCCGTGCGCCCGCGCCGCGATCGGGCTCATCCTTCAGCCGCCCCTGAAGCGAACCAAAGACCATCACCGCCTGCCAGCGCGCAGCCAGCTCAACGAAACGTTTCAGCAGTTCGGTGGTCCGCACCCGGATGCTGTCGTCGGGGGTGCTCAGGCAATTGCCGCGGGTGGCATAGGTGCCGCCGGTCTGGAATGCACACAGCGGGCAGCCGGCCGCGTCGAGCGCGCGGCGCAGGCGCGTTTCATCCAGGTCCGCCGGGTCGCTGATCTGCAACTCCACCGCGTCGTAGCCGGTCCGCTTCAGGCACGCCAAGTCCGACTCGAAGTCTTGCCAGCGGCGATACGAGCAGGGGTCGGGCAGCACGTAACTGAAATTCATCGGTCCTCCCGCCGGGTAATTGTAAGGCCCTCTCCCGGCTTCAGCAACAGAGCCTTTACGTCCGGCGCAAAGCGCCTGCACGCGTCCAGGAATCCGGCGGGGTCGCCGCCGCCTTGTTCGGCAAAGGTCCAGAAATGGCAGGGAATGGCAATCCGCGGCGCGGCTTCCCGGACCATCATGGCGGCGTCAAGGTGGTTCATGTTCCCGAAGACGCCGTTGATGCACGGCAGCAGCACGTCCACACGCAGGTCAAAGAGCCGCTTGAAAAGGGCCGTGCGCAACGAGGTATCGCCGCTGAGCAGGATGCGCACTCCGCCGAAGTCCAGGACAAGGGCCAGGGCCGACGGAGAAAAATCGCCGTGGTCCGCGGGCGCCGTGTGCACTGTCACGCCGCCCAAATCGCGCGACTGGTTCGGCTCCAGCAACACCTGGCGGCCCGGCTCGACCCCGGCGTTGCGCAAGCCTTCGGTACAGCCCACCGGCGCGGCAAAGCGGCATTGGGGATTGCGTCTGGCAATCACGGGGAGCGCGTCGGGGTCCAGGTGGTCGGTATGCTCATGCGTGATCACGACCAGAGCGGCGGCGATGTCCTCCGCGGCCAGCGGCGCCAAGGACAGCCGCTTGAAGCCGTGCAGCCGTTCCACCGCATCCGACAGATATGGATCGGCGTACACGACCAGGCCGCCAGGCGCCTTGAAGGCGAACCCCGCTTGGCCCAGCCACCATAAGCGCACCGCTCCAGGCGGCACTTCGGCGGCGCGGATCTCCTCGGCCAATTTGTTCATTGTCGCCTCCTCCCAACATCACTCACTAAACACAGAGGACTCGGAGTACACAGAGGAACAGCTTCTTGTTGTGGATTATTCTGCATTCTGTGATTCCTTCCCTTCTTCCTCTGGGTTCCTCTGTGTCCTCTGTGTTCAGAAATCCGGGTTAAGGGCGCGGCGCGAACGGCTGCAAGCTCAACCCCACGGGCGCGAGTTCGCTATGGACCAGTTTCCAGTCCTCGGCGCTGAACTCGCCCCACAGCAGCAAGGGGCGTCCGGCAGCCTGGATCTTCCGGAACAGCGGCAGCAGTTCGCGCACGGGCGGACCCATGCCCCGGTGGTCAATGTTGACTTCCAGCACGTCGTACGAGCGGTCCTCAAGCAGGATATCAACAGGATAACGGCAGGACGAGTGGAGATGGATGAAGTTCACCTCCGCAGTCCGGCACATCCGGCGTTCCAGCGGCAAGAGGAATTCTCTGAAGAGCGGGGGATTGAGCAGCGCCGCGGAGTCGTCCTGGTTGTACGCGACGGTCTTCCGGCACCACACCTTGCTCGGATAGCCGCCGGCAGCGTGCGTGCCGTGCCAGGCGGGGATGATCGCGCGGAGCCGCTCCAGCACCGCCAGGCGCACGCGCGCACAGTGGTCCAGCAACTGAATCATCCGCTCGGGCGTATCGAAGAATCCAGTGATGAATTCCATGCCTCCCAGCATGGCGCTGGCGCAGTCGCCCGGACCGCGCAGCAGCGGTGGACAGACCGGGAACCGTCCGTCCGCGAAGGCAACCAGTTCGCGTGTGAAGCGCACCAGGGCCTCGAACCAGCGATTGCCGTCCAGCTCCAGCGGGGCCGGCGGGACGCCGGCGCTCCCAAGGAGTACCTCCGCCCGGCAGTTGGCTGCTGCGACGACGATTGGACACCCCAGAATGGCTTCCGCCCAGGGGATGCCCCAGTAGGCCGAGCCTGCGTAGAAGAAGTCGTCGTCCACGTCCCGGTGCCGGCGATACAGGTTCTCGTAGTCGCCGGCGAAGCCCGCGAAAGAAACGTCCTCTGGCGTCAGCACCCGGTCCGCACCCCACTGCGCCGTGCCCTGCGGGAACTGCTCGGCCGGGAAGTAGCCGCCACACCAATACCCGAGCAAAGGGCGCTCCACCGGCCGGCAGTGCAGGAAGGCCTCGTGGCGGTCGAGCAGTTCCTCGGGAGTCTTGGCGCTCATCTGCGGTCCTCACCTGGGATAACACGCGCGCCGGCGAGCCCGATGGGAGTTATGGGAAGCATGGGAATTATGGCATGACACAACACGCGCGCGGGTATAATGCGCGCCTGGGAGCGCCGGCGTCCCGCCGGCCACTGGCACAACACGCGCGCGGGCATAACTCTTGTCATTTGCCATAATTCACCTGTCGTCCGCCAACTGCATGGGCGGGCGGGACGCCCGCGCTCCCAGGCCCTGTCACTTGTCACCCGCCTGTGGTTGCCATTCGATGGGACACGTGGCCGCCGCGCCGCCGTCCACAGGCAAGACCAGCCCGGTGAGCATGGATGACGCAGCGCTGGCCAGGAACACGATCGGGCCTACCAGTTCGCGCGGCTGTCCGATCCGTTTCATGGGCAGCTTGGTCAGCACCTGCGCCATGAAGGACTTGTTGGCGAAGATGCTGCCGGCGTTCATCTCGGTTTGGAACCAACAAGGGGCCACGGCATTGACGCGGATGCCCGCCGTGCCCCATTCGCAAGCCAGCTCCTTGGTCAGCGCCGCGATGGCGCCCTTGGTGGAGCTGTACGCGGCATTGCCTCTGCCAGTGCCCAGGAACCCGCCGCCCAAGGCGGACATGTTGACGATGGCGCCGCGGCCTTGCTGGAGCATGATGCGGCCGGCCTCCTTGCACATCCAGAACGTGCCGTAGTAATTGACCTCAGTGAGCCGGCGGACGGTCTCAGGCGGGATATCCACGGTGGGGATGCGGGCCGTGATACCCGCGATGTTCACCAGGATGTCCAGCCGGCCAAATTCGTTGTGGATGTGCTGCACGGTGTCACGCACCAGCTCGTAATAGGACACGTCGCAGGCGTAGGCGAAGCACTTGCGGCCCAGGGACTTTACCTGCGCCACGGTGCTCCCGCAATTCTCGGCGGAGAGATCAATCGCGGCCACATCGGCGCCAAACTCCGCCAGGCCGATAGCCGCCGCCGCGCCCAACCCGCGCGCAGCACCTGTCACCACGGCCACCTGGCCCGTCAGATCGAAGACGTTCGCCTTGCTCATCTGCCTTACCCCCGGATCGGGTATCGTCCGAATTCCTGTGCCGCCCGGAACAGCGCCATGATGTTGGCCGGTTCGATCAGCGGCTGGATGTTGTGCACCGGATTGAAGACGAAGCCGCCGCCAGGCGCAAGATCGCGGATGCGGCGGCGCACTTCGGCGCGCACCTGGTCCGGGCCGGCCAGGTTCAGCACGTGCTGCGTGTCGCAGCCGCCGCCCCAGAAAGCCAGGCGCTTCCCGTACTTCTTCTTCAGTTCCGCGGTGTCCATGCCCGCCGCGGAGACCTGGACCGGATTGATGATGTCCACGCCGAGCTCGATCAAATCGGGCAGGAAGGCGCCGAGCGCGCCGCAACTGTGGTACAGGATCTTGGCCTTGGTGCGGGCTTTGATGGTCTGGAGGATTCGCGCCCAGCGCGGCTTGAGCAGCCGCCGGTAGAGCGCGGGCGAGATCAGCGGCCCGTTCTGGCCGGCCAGGTCGTCCGCGGTAAAGTGGACATCAATCAGGTCGACGACTGCACCCAGGAACAACTCCTGGGCCTGGCAGATGGTCCGGGTCAAGCGTTCCAGAAACGCCTCGGCGAAGTCCGGGTTGGCCACCAGGTCCATGAACCCTTCTTCCATGCCGCGCACGCGCAGCAACTGGTTGAACAGGTCGTGGCCGCAAGGCGCCATGCCAAACAGTGCGCGATCGGTGGCGGCCCGCAATTGCCGCACGCGCTCGCGCAGTCCCCGGTAACGGGCCGGATCGGCGGGGTCCGGCCAGGGCATCTGCTGCAGGGCTTCGAGCGACGGCGCGCTCAAAGGGAACTCCTGCCAGTCGTAGTAGAAGCAGCCCGGCGGTTTCCGCAGCGTGGCGCCGAACTCGTCCCGGAACGACTCGCCACGGCCCGCTTCAGCCACAAAGCGCGGCTGGTAGCCGGCGGGTGGATTGGCGAAGACGGGAATGACATCCGCCCCGAGGATGTCCAGCACGCCGTCGTCCACCACCGCGATCTGCTGCACCGTCTCCAGGACGCGGAGCGGCTGGCTGGGCAGGCCGAGGTGGCTGCGCAAGGCGGCGTACGTCGAAAGGGCGATGGATGAGACCACCGTGCCGCCCAAGTCAATCGGCACGCGATCCGGTT
>JBEKKG010000355.1:0-7549 GCA_050010835.1 Planctomycetota bacterium | reverse complement strand
GGAGTCGAGACGGCCGGCCAACTTGCACGACTGTCGGCGTTGGGCTGCCCGCTGGTCCAGGGCTACTACCTTGCCCGTCCCATGAAGAACGACGCCTTCACGGGTCTCCTCCGCCATCAAAGCGATCAAATCTCTGGTTATGTGCCCAATCTCTGCATTACCGGCAATCTTGTCGTTGATAACCTCTTTGATTTCAACTTCGACGACCCCAATCTGCACCGGAGACGGCGGCATCTGCATTGAACGCGAAGCACTCGCGTCGCGTTTCCGAAGAAAGTGAAACCAACGGGTGCGCTTCTTGGGGGCCTGATAGGTCCAGCGAAAATGGCTGAGCAATGTTGTTGTGAAGAGATGTTGAGGCGACGAAGCAGCCGGTGACGGATTTGGTGCTCTCGAATGCCGTGCGCGCCGCACCAGGCCACGACCTTGTCAGTGTATTCGTAATGCGGCTTGCCCTGCTCCGGCTCATAGCTCTTCCAGTAGAACCCCGTGGTTGCATAATTGAGCAGTTCCGCGAATTGCGTGCTGTAGGCTTGATTGTGTTCGGGTTTCTCGAAGCGCTCGAACATGTAGATGTTGGAGCCGAAGAGGAAGTCGTGCCGCGTCTGCTCAATGACCACCGCCGCGCCGGCCACAGGCGCACCCTGGGCGTTCGTCACGCGCACCGTGGCGTTGCTCTTGCGGTTCTTCTCCGTGTCCTCCGCGGCCTTCTTCAGAGCCGCCTCCTCGCGCGCGGCCCCGCTGGCGGAGTCTTCGCCGCAGAGGGCTTGGCCCCCGCCAATCATTGTCAGGAGCAGCATTGAGAGTCTCCCCAGTACAGCGACAAAGAAGAAAGGTGCAATCCGAGCCGCGCGCGTAAGCAAGCGGCCCGCTCCCTTACGGTCGCGGCTCTGAAAGGCAAGGGACTTGTGCGGCGCTGAACTCAGTGACGCAAGAATGTCTGGTGTGCCGGTTGTGTTCATGGTTCACCTTTGCACTTTCCACTCGAGCGCCGTCAATGACAGCGCCGGGAAGACACACTCGAATTTCGGCGTCGCGGCCTTGAGTGTTCCCGGACGAGTGGCCACTCGCTCCGGATCGCCGAAACTGTTTGCGACATCCGGTTCCCCGGCCTGTTCCCGGTCCGCCACGGTCCAAGTTTGGACTTCCTGCCCTGCCTGGCCGAAGGCGGAGAAATCCAGCTCCCGCGCCACAGTGTTGAGGGACGAGTTGACGGCAAACAAAACGACTTTCTCCTTGTCGCCGGACAAGGTGGCGCTCAAATCCAGTCCGCCGCCGACCGTGCCTTCAACTTTCAGCGGCTGAACGCCGGCATGGACCGCGTAGAGTTGCTGCGCGTAGTAGGTGGGTGTTTTGTAGAGCCGGTAGCGGTCCGTCTGGATGAAACCGGAACAGAAGCTGTTGATCAGGTTGGAGCGGTTGGCGATCTCCACCACGTCGCAGTGGCGGTGCATACAATTGTGGTAGCGCGAACAGTACAGCGCGTTTTCCAGACTTAATAGCTTGGCCCGGCCGGGACCGAAGTCGCCGGCGGTGCTGTTCCATTCGGTCACGCCGATCTTGATCTTGCGCCCCTGGGCACACTTCTCGATCAGCTTAGCCAAAGCCACGAAGTCCGCGTCGCCGCCGTGTCCATAATGATGGGGACAAACGTAATCCAGGTACTCGCGCGCGCCGGTGATGACAGCCTCGGACGGGTAGGACGACATGAGCAGGATGTTCGGGTCGCTCTTCTTCATGGCCTCGCACAAGGCCGGCAGGCGCGCCGCGTAGTCGGTGCCGTCCACTTCATTGCCGACCTGCCAGTACTTGACCTTGTACGGCTCCGGGTGGCCATTCTTGGCGCGCAGGGCGCCCATCGGGGTCTCGACGCTCCCGTTGAAGTACTCAACCTGGGCGGCGGCCTCCTGCGGAGTATTTTTCTCGAAGCGCACGCAGATGAGCGGCTCGGCGTCCACCAACCGGCAGAACTGGACGATCTCCTCCAGGCCCGCTCCAGCCTGTTGCAGCCCGCCCCACGCGGTGAAAGGTTTGCGCAGGTCGGGATCGCCGAGCGTGCTGCGCCAGTCAAAATCGCCTTTCACCTGGCTGCCACCATAGCGGATGATGCCGGGTTTTGCGGCGCGCACGGCTTCGACCACGTCACGGCGCCAGCCGCCCACAGCGCTCTCGGGCATGAGCGAGGCATTGTCGAGCCAGAGCACTCCCGGGCCGCGGAAGGAAATGGTGAGAGTGGCGGCAGTCGCGCCCGCCGCAAAAGTCAACTTGGCGCGGAGCTTCTGCCAGTCTTCCTTGGGCTGGAATTCACAACTGGCCAAGACCTTGTTTTCGACGTGGACCTTGACGGTAACGGGTCCGGCCAGGCCCTGTTGTTTCATGAAGCAGGAAAACGCGCAAGGATCGGCGGGATCAACGGCCAGCCCATCCTGGGAGATGCCCAAAGTGCAGGGCGCGCCGCCCGGCACCTCGATCTTCTGCGAGACCTCGCCCGAGATCTTCGTTGCCTTATCGAGCGTGTATTTGCCGCGATTGGTGGCGCCGCTGGGATGCCAGGGCTTCTCCTTGAAATCGGTCTCCTTCAGGAACGCGACGCCGTAAGGGCGCAGGCCCTCAAAACTGCCGTCGTAGAGTTTTTCGGCCCACATCGCCGTGACCAGATCGCAGAGGTGTTCTACGAATTGGCCGTACTGATAAGGGCTGATTGTGCCCGGACAAAGCGGCTCCGTGGTAATGCGCAGCATTTTCGGTTCCTCCGCGGCCGTGTGCAGCGCCGCAACAAAAATGAGTGAGCAGAGAACAAGAACGGGCTTTCCCATAAGCACCCCCTGGGTTGTGAACGCAGCCGACCGAGTCTGCATTCAGGTCGTACTGCACAATTCCCAGCCGTCAAGCGCCCGGATTCCGGGGACATGACCCGATTTCCGGCTGTTTGGAAATCGGGATCGTGTCCCCGGAATCCGGCGAGGGCGTATTCGTGGCATAAGTGGCGCTTGACACGCGTCCCCCTCAAGGTGTATCAGCCTCAAGCAGCGGGAACAACAAAAGCCCTCCCCCTGCCCCCTCCCGCAAGGGGAGGGGGAACACAGAGGCCGGCATGAAACTCAGAGGCGCGGTAACAGTCTTACTCATCCTGGCTTGCTCTTCTGCGTTGGTGGCGGGAGACTCAAATGTCATGAAGCGCGGCGCGCTGGAGAACTCGCGCATCCGGTTCCAGACTGAAAAGAAAGGCCACGTCGCCTTCCTCGGCGGCTCCATCACCGAGATGGATGGCTATCGGCCGATGGTCTGCGAGATGCTGCGCAAGCGGTTCCCGGAAACTGAGTTCACATTCACCGCCGCCGGCATCGCCTCCACGTGTTCGACGACCGGCGCCTTCCGGTTGCAGGACGACGTGCTCGACAAAGGCCCGGTGGACCTCCTGCTCATGGAGTTTGCCGTCAACGACGACCAGGACGCGCACCACACGCGGCCGGAGTGCATTCGCGGCATGGAAGGGATTGTGCGGCATCTCCGCCGCCACAATCCGAAGGCCGACATCATCTTCATCTACTTCGTCAACGAGAACATGATGGCCCTCTATCGCAAGGGGCAAACACCGCCCCCGATTGCGGCTCACGAGGAAGTCGCCGCCCATTATGAATTGTCGTCCGTGAACCTCGCCAAAACAGTTACCACGCAGATTGATGCCGGCGAGTTGACCTGGCAGAAATTCGGCGGGGTGCATCCCGCGCCCTTCGGCAACCGCATGGTCGCCGACATGGTGGGCCGGTTGCTGGACGAGTTCTGGGGCGCGGAGTTGCCCGCGGGCGCCGCCGCAAAGGCGCACCCCATGCCGGCCAAGCCCCTGGATGAAATGAACTATGGCGGCGGGCGGTTCCTGGATTTGAAAGCAGCCAAGCTCTCGGAGGACTGGCAGATTCATGTGCCCGACTGGGCCAGTTTGCCGGGAGGCAAGCGCGACCGTTTCACCAAGCTGCAAATCCTGGAGACGGTCAAACCCGGTGCTTCGCTCACCCTGGATTTCAACGGCACGGCCATCGGCGCGTACATCCTCGCCGGCCCTGAAGCGGGCATGGTCGAGGCCGGCGTGGACGGCGGGCCTGCGGCGAAGGTTGATCTCTGGCACAATTTCAGCGCCGGCCTGCACTACCCGAGGACGGTCATGTTTGCGGACACGCTCGCGCCGGGGAAGCACACGTTGCTGCTGAAAGTTTCGGCTGATAAGAACCCGAAGAGCAAGGGCACGGCCATGCGTGTAATGCACTTTGTGGTCAACGACAAGGATTTGTGATTTGCGATTTTTGATTTTCGATTTTCGCATTGGTGTAGTTAGTTTGGCTAGGAGGGGCTTACAATGGGGTTCACGATTGAGATCGGCAAGCGGGCGCCGCAGTTCTCGTTGCCCGGCGTGGACGGCAAGGTCTGCAAGTTGAAGGACTTCGCCAAGGCCAAGGTCGTGGTGCTTTCGTTCACCTGCAACCACTGCCCGGCGGTGAAAGGCAACGAAGCGCGGGAACGCGCCTTCGTCAACGCTTACGCGCCCAAGGGCGTGGTCTACATTGCGATCAATGCCAACGACACCGCCTTCCACCCTGACGACAGCTTCGAGCACATGCAAGAACGGGCCAAGAGCCTGGGCTTCACCTGGCCATACTTGCGCGACGAGACCCAGGACGCCGCCAAGGCCTACGGCGCCCAGCGCACTCCGCATTTCTTCGTGCTCGATGCCCAGCGCAGAGTCGTCTATACCGGCCGCATGGACGACAACCCGCACGACGGCTCCCAGGCCACCACGCACGAGCTGCGCGACGCACTGGATGCCCTGCTGGCAGGCAAGCCCATCGCGGTGCCGGTCACAGAACCGAGCGGCTGCAATGTGAAGTGGCGCGGCAAGGACGCGCACTGGATGCCCAACAGCCTCGCGGACTTCAAGTAGCGAACTAGAGGGTGGTAGGACAGCCTTTCCAGGCTGTCCGGACAGGCTGGAAAGCCTGTCCTACCGTTCCACGTTCAAGCCTCGTCCAAGACCTCGCGGACTTTGCGCGCCAGCTTGCCCGGCGTAAATGGTTTCTGGATGAACTCAGCGCCCCGTTCCAGGATGCTGTTGTTCATGATGGCGTGCGTGGCATAGCCCGACATGAAGAGCACCTTCAGATTCGTCTGAGTCTTGCCCAAGTCCTGCGCCAACTGCACACCGCTCATTTCGGGCATTACCACGTCGGTCAAGAGCAGGTGCACGCGGCCGGTGTGCTCTGCGCAGGCCCGCAGAGCTGCCCGGCCGCTGGGGGCCAGCAGCACGGTGTAGCCGTTGGGTTCGAGCATTTCACGCACCAGCTCGCGGACGGGGTCCTCGTCTTCCACCACCAGGATGGTCTCCTGGCCGCCCCGCACGGCCGGCAGCGTTGCGCTGGGTCTCACCGGCTGGACTACTCCTTCAGCCAGAGGCAAGTAAATCTTGAACGTCGTACCCTTGCCGACCTCGCTGTAGACCTCGATGTTCCCGCCGCTTTGCTTGACGATTCCGTAAACCGTGGACAGGCCCAGTCCTGTGCCTTTGCCCTGTTCCTTGGTGGTGAAGAAGGGCTCGAAGATGCGGGATTGAGTTTCCGCATCCATGCCGCAGCCGGTGTCGGTGACGGCGAGCAGGACGTAGCAACCGGGCTTGGCATTGGCGTGGCTGCGGCAATAGGACTCATCCAGTCTGATGGTCGCGGTTTCGATGGTGAGTTTGCCGCAGCCCGGCATGGCGTCCCGGGCATTGACTGCCAGGTTCATCAAGACCTGCTCAAGCTGCGAGGGATCGGCTTTGACCGTTCCCAGCCCCGGTTCCAGGACCGTCACCAGGCTGATGTCCTCGCCCAGCATGCGGCGCAGCATGTCCTCTATCCCGGCGACAACTTCATTGAGGTCCAGCATTACTGGCTGAAGCACCTGCTGCCGGCTGAAAGCCAGGAGCTGGCGGGTCAGCGCGGCCGCGCGCGCGCCGGTCTTATAGACGAGTTCAAGTTCATGCCACAGCCGCTCATCCGATTTTACGCGGATCATCGTCAACTCAGTGCGCCCCATGATGACCGTGAGCAGGTTGTTGAAGTCGTGCGCCACTCCGCCTGCCAGGCGGCCGATGGCTTCCATTTTCTGGGACTGGCGCAGTTGTGCCTCGGCCTTGTGCAGTTCTTCAGTGCGCCGCGTCAGCTCGACCCTGTCTTCCTCGATCGTTCTGATGAGCCGTTGGCTGTATTCGCGCAGCGCCTCCAGCTCCTCAGGCGACTCCATGCGGGCGCGGATGGGCGCCTTGCCCGTCAAGGCGGCCAGCAGCGCTTCGCACAGGGCGCTGAGCGAAGCAGGCTTGGGCAAGAAGGCGCTCACCCCGAGGTTCAGCGCCAGATTCTTGTCGCTGGCCGAGACATAAGTGCTGGAGTAGATGATGAGCGGGATGGCTTTGAAGCGCGAATCCTTGCGCAGCTCATAACACAAGCCGTAGCCATCCATCTCGGGCATCAAGATCTCCGAGATGACGACATCTATTTTCTGCCGGCCCAGCACGCTTAGCGCTTCCACGCCATCGCCTGCTTCAAACAGGGTGTGTCCCTCTGTCTCCAGAACAGCGCGGAGCAGTTGCCGGCTGGCCGCGTTATCGTCAACGATCAACACCCTGGCCTGCACTGCGTTCCGCTGGGCAGGATTGGTGCTGAGCATTTGGGTGCTTGTCAGACTCGGCATTGGCGTATGACCCTGCCTTTCCCCCTCCACCTGCGGGAGAGGGTCTTGGAGTGCGGCGCCTTGGCGCCGCTTCTCTTGCAAGAGGGGGTAGGGGGAGGGGCCTTCGGCACTTTTGGAGAACCTCCCGGCAAACCTCGTTCCAAACTTGCGACCTTCGTCTTCAGACTCTCGATCTCCCTGTCCTTTTCCGCGTCGCGCAGCTTGGAGCTGAACTCGGGGTTCTTGACCCACCAGTCCATCCCGATCTCCCGGGCTTTGTCAACCGAGGCGATCATGAGCCGGATCTGGATGGTCAGGAGCTCAATGTCGCACAGCTTGACCTTGATGTCCCCGGCAATGACGATGCCCTTGTCGAGGACGCGCTCCAGGACGTCCGCCAGGGTTGAGGACTGTACTGCATGGATCATTTGCTGCTGCATGGCGGCCTCAGAAAAGTTTCCCCAGCGGCCCAAGGTCCAGATTCAACTCCTCGTCCGTCAGGCCGAAGTGCTTCTTCAGCACTTCCATCTCGTCTTTGAGCAGCTTGAATGACAGGCCGAGCCGCTCGATCTCGGCCTGAGTCAGGGAGCCGGCTTCAACGCGCCGCACGGCCTGCCGTTCGAGCAGCTCGCGGAGCAGTTCCACGATGGTCAGGACCAACTGGCCCAGTCCGCGGCGCACGTTCTCCGGGTCTATCTCGACCTGGCGGCGCAGATGTGGGTGCGCCGCGGCAACTCGCCGTTGCATTTACCGCTCCTCCTTCCGCTTACCCTCTCCCCTGTGGGGAGAGGGCCGACGTGAGCGCAGCGAACGCGGGGTGAGGGGTGTGGAGGGGCGTCAAGCGGCCCCC
>JBEKKG010000354.1:0-7552 GCA_050010835.1 Planctomycetota bacterium | reverse complement strand
CTTGGGGCCTGCGAGGAAACAAGTGATTCAAGATTGCTCAGGTATTGAGGCCGTGATCGAGGCGCCGCGGCGGGAGCGTACCAAGAGGAGATACGTGGCCGCCGCGGCAAGGAAGAGCGCGGCCCCAAGACCAGGCAAGGATGTGTCATTTGTTTCCTCACGGGCCCTTGGCGAATGACTGCAAGAGTCTGCTTGTAACGCAGCCTTCGGGAATTGCCAGCGTCCTCACCGCCACGGAGCACGCTGGGCGCAAGGATCGCACCGGCGAGCGTGCCGGCACCAGCCTTCAGAATGTCACGCCGCTTGGTCTGCATGACTTCGCCCCCAGGATTGGACTCGGTGTACGACTGTCCTCTGGCGTGTCAAGGCCAGGTGCCATCTGAAAGGCATCCCCATACCAGGGCTTCGACTTCTCCACCGCTGCAGGACAGCCAGGGCGCAAGTTGCTGCTGCCCGGTGTAATAGAGGTCAACGGGAGGAGGACTCTCATGTGCCGACAGACAAGCGTTCGGTCTGCGCTGCTGTGCTGTTTCGTGCGGCTGATGCTGAACCACGCCTGCGGGACATTTGTGAGCAAGTGCGTAATCATTTGGATTGCGGCCTCAGGCGCGCTGAACCTGCTTGGCGCTGCGGAGCCGGCACCAGATAGTCTGGCAACTCGATCTGCCACGGAAAGCGTCTGTCCAAAATCTGCGCCGCCAGCGAAGACGCTGTGGGCCGTGCGCATTCAAGACTTGAGCAAGGAATCGGAAGAGCGGCTGCCGCTGTCATGTTTGCAGGGCCTGGTCAACCGGGAGCAGCCGCGGATATTCCTCGCCTATGACCGTTTCGACGAACTGTGGCTCGATTGGCTGCGCGAGCGGGGCGATGTGAAAGAAATCCACTGGGCCGCGCCCAAGGAAATCTATGGGCAGTTCCTGCCCATAGCCAAAGGTCTGATGGTTACTGACCCAGACTTGCCCGCCAGCGTTAATATAGCGACAATGCTGGCCGCAGTTGAGGGCTGGCTGCCCGTCACGCAGAATTTGTCGAAACTGATGGGCGGCGTGAAAGTAGCGCTGGATCTTCGCGGCAGGTGGAAGAAGAACATCGAAGCCTACCGCTGGTTCCATTCGACTTACGGCGCGAAAATGTCCCGCCAAGTATGCGCCAATTACGATCCCGGCCAGTTCGAGTTGCGCGACTACTTCGTGGAATTTTGGAGCTGAAGTGAACAATGAAAAACATCATGCTGAAGATCTTTGCCAACGCGGCAGTGTTAACCATGGCCAGTGCCTTCGCCGCGACACCACTCTTCCGCACACTCGACCTTGACCTCGGCGAAACTCAGGAAACGGAGCTCGCGGACGGTTCCAAGGCGCGCGTCAAGCTGCTCGACCTGCGAGAAACGCGTGACAGCGTCTGCAAATCCCTCCGCGAAGTGCGCGTGACAGTCGCAGTCAACGGCACGCCCGTCACGCTATCCTCCGCGAATTACCGTCTGCCGCTCACCGTCGGCGGAGTACAGATTGACTGTTCCGTCACGCGCGGCTACGCCACCGGCAGCAAGGAGAACGTGTGGACGTTGGAGAAGGATGCTCGCCTGCGCCTCTGGCCTGCCGGTTCGTCTTGGATTGAGCCGGGCACATTCCAGTATCCGGTGCGGCAACGCTGGTTCGCCAGTGACACGCAGATGGCGAATGAGCCGGTTTTCGTGGACGGCGGGGAACGGCCCGGTGGGGCAAAACCCTACTATCACTACGGCCTCGATTTCGGCGGCGCGGAGGGTCTGGTGGAAGTCGTTGCCGCGACCGACGGCACGGTCGTCAGCGCGGCGAATGTCACTCTGCCGGAACATGCCGATTCGCCGGCCAAAGGTCGCTATGATGTCATTTATATTGTGGACGGGCGCGGCTGGTACTATCGCTACAGCCACCTGCAAAAGATTGACGTGAAGTCTGGCCAGAGCGTGAAGATGGGCGAGCATCTGGGCGTGTTGGGCAAGGAAGGCGGCAGCGGCGGGTGGTCGCACCTGCACTTCGATGTCACCAGTCGCCAGCCGTCGGGCAAGTGGGGCATTCAGGACGCTTACCCTTACGTCTGGCAGGCGTGGCAGGCCGAACGCCGCCCGGCGCTCATCGCTGTTGCGCGGCCGCATCTTGTCGCCGCCGTCGGCGAAGAGGTCCTGCTGGATGGCTCGCGCTCGTGGAGTTCCACGGGTGCTGTCCCACGCTGCGAGTGGATATTCTCCGACGGCACACGGGCTGAAGGCGCGGCCGCTAAACGTACCTATGCCAAACCCGGCGCGTACAGTGAAGTCCTGAAGGTCACCGATGCTCGCGGCGCAGTTGCATACGACTTTGCTGTGGTGCAAATCTTCGATCCGGCGCAAGTCAAGCAACTGCCCCCGGGAATCCACGCTGCGTGCTATCCGGCCGAAAACGTGCACACTGGCGAACCGGTTACGTTCAAGGTCCGCAGCTTTCGTACTGAGCACGGCGGCGAGACGTGGAATTTTGGCGACGGCACGCCGCCGATAACAGTCAAATCCGACGGCAACGCCAAGATGCTGGCTAAAGATGGTTACGCGATCACGCAGCACCAGTACGCAAAGGCCGGGCACTACGTTGTCCGCGTCGAACACGTCAACGAGCGCGGCGAGAAGGCAGAGGCACATCTGTGGGTTGAGGTGCTCGACGCTCCC
This sequence comes from Planctomycetota bacterium, assembly GCA_050010835.1. GTDB lineage: Bacteria > Planctomycetota > SZUA-567 > H5-PLA8 > H5-PLA8 > JAPLOD01. The sequence goes on along the minus strand of JBEKKG010000354.1, from coordinate 4,869 downwards.
GCCGCACGAGCGCAATAGCGCGCTGCGCTTCACAGACCCTGCGATTTGCGGCCGGTGGGCAACGGTACGGCCTGCTTGACTTGGCTGAAACAACTTAGGGCTGCTGGATCACGACGCGCGCCTCGCGGGCCGGAATAACGACCTCTGTGCTCGCGGAGACTTCCGTAGCGTTGACCGCGGTATCCAACACCGCGGACTTGCCTCCGCCAGGCAGCCGCATTTGCACTGCCGCTGGCTTCTCATCCCAATTGATCAGGAACGCCACGACCCCGCGGTTGGCAGTTCGCAGCCATGCGCGCTCGGCAGAGTCGCTCGCCGCCGACAACCTGACATCGAACACTTCGCCAATGGCCTCTCCCAGTTTCTGCAAGCCGGCGCGCTCGTTCAAGAACTCGGAGGTCTCCTGTTGAAAGAAAACCACACCGGGGCCGTCTGCCAGCACCGGGTTCCCGCGCGCGACCTGTCACGCATCCCCTGCGCCGCTTCTTCGTCAAGATGGCTAGGCACGGCGGGGCGCTATGGTAAAATGGTGGGGCGAAGCAGCCTGCTTCAGCATTAAGGAGCCCCTCATGAAACCAGCCCTGATCTCCATGCTGCCGGTTTTTCTCCTTCTGCTCTCGCGCGTCTTGGCCGCCGTCGAGTCCGCCCAAGAGCCGCCGCTGACGATCGTCAACGTCTCTTCACACTGTGATTGGTGCTGGGGCCAGACCCGGATCTGGCACGAACAACGCTACGCCGAGATTATTCGCCAGGTAGTGCTGATGATGCGCGACAATCCCAAGTACGTCTGGCAACTGGAGACCGTCAACGAAGAGCTGGCCCCGTTCTTGGAAAAGGCCCAGCGGCTTTGGCCTGAGCTGATCCCCGAGTTCTGGCAGCGGGTGCGCGAAGGCCGCATCGAAATCATCAACGCCATCAGCAATCCCCGCCTTACCGAAGCCTATCCCGAAACGCTGGTCCGCAACCTGGTGCTGGCCATAGAATATTTCCGCCGGCAAGCGCCGGACGTGGAGCTGACAGCCTACAACTCGGTGGACCTGATGTGCGGTCCCTCGCAGATGCCGCAAATCTTCGCCCAAGCCGGATACCGGTACTTCATGTTCTCGCGGCCCATGGCCCCGCAAGTCGTGTTCTGGCGCACCGGCCTGGACGGCACGCGGATGCTCTGCTCGCGCTGCTTCTACGGCTATGACGCGATGGGCCACTACGGCGTGCCGGTGCCGGGCTTCAAGCCGGTGCCGGTGTGGCGTTTGGCGATTGGAGCCGACGACGCGCTGCCCGACCCGAAGTTGCCGCAGGCCGCCGCTGGCTGGGACCCGCAACGAAAAGCCCTTGCCACCCTCACGCGCTACTTCGACGAGGTCGCCAAATGCGGCGCGCCCATCACCGAACTCAAAGGCCCCTTGGATTCACTGGAATGTTTCGTCGAAGCGGGCCTGCACGGCGATCGCAACCTCTACATGCATAACAACCAGGACCAGGATCTGCTGCTGTGCCTGGAAAAAGCGCAGGTCATGGCGCTGCGACCGGGCAAGGCCGGCCACGACGCACCACTGCCCGTCGAGCCCCTGTGGCGCGAGATCCTCGCCTGCACGGGCCACGCCATCATGTGGGCCTGGACCGCTGACTACGACGAACGAATCCAACTCGCTCTGCACCGCCGCGCGCGAATCGAGCAGGCCTTGAGCGAAACGCTCGCCGCCGTCAGCCGCAGCGCCTCATTCAGGCGCGATTTGGGAGCGCCGCTCCTGGTCTTCAACTTCCATTCCTGGCCCGTCACCGGGCCGGTTGAATTCACCATCGAAGGCAATCCCAACGGCCTGGTGCTTTCCGACGGCGCCGGCACGGGCGTGCCCATACAGCAGACAGGGCGCAGCGCCAACGGCGAGCCCCGCATGGCGTTTGTGGCCGTAGCGGTTCCCGCCTGCGGCTACAAGACGTTTTATCTCCGTGGAGCGGGCAGCACTGCCAGCTCATCCCCGCCGGCCGGCCCCGTGAACACAATCGAAAACGACTGCTACCGCGTGCAACTGCGGCCTGATGGCAGCCTGGAGGTGTTCGACAAAGTGGCCAAAACGCAGCTCGGCGGGACTGCGCCCGGCGGGCTGGGCGAGCTGGTCTGGGCCGATGCTCCGCCGCCACAGGAATGGGAAATGAACGGTCCCTTGGGCGCCCGACGGACCTGGAAGCCGGCACCAGAGTCGTTCCAAAGCGTAGACGGCGCTGTGTTCTCCGCGCTTCGCGCCACCGGCACGTTCGGCCCGCACACCGGCACCCGCGAACTGCGGCTGTGGCACGGCAGCCGGCGGCTGGACTATCACCTGGAGCTGGACGCGGCCGACGGCTGCGGCGTGTTCTTGATTCGTTTTCCACTGGGGCTTGCGGGAAAAGCCGTGGCGGGGATCCCCTTCGGCGTGGAGCCGCGAGAAAATTTCGCCCAAGAGCCTTTCCGTGAAGAATTCTTCGTCAAGGGCTATCCGACCGCCTACTACGCGACCCGCTGGACGGACGTTTCATCCGACCGCTTGGGCTACACCTTTGCCTGTCCGGCCGGAGCGAACACTGGCTATGCGTTCGACGCCACCCAGCAGACCTTGGAATTCCTCTTGCTCCGCGTGCGCCCGCTGACGCCGGGCACGTGGGGGCTGATGCATCCGTCAATCAAGGGCACGGGCCATCATGTGTTCGACTGCTGCCTGATCCCGCATGCCGGCTCCTGGCAGGACGCGGCGTCGTATCGCGACGCGTTGGAATCGCACGTGCCGCTGCTGGCGTTCTCGCCCGACCTGGGACTGCGCCGCGCGCGGACAGCCGCCGTGCCTGCGAAGCCAGTTTCGCCGCCGTCTGCGCCGCAAGACCTGTTCTCCTGCCTGGACGTTGACGCCCGCAACGTGGTCGTTTCGGCGCTGCGTCTGGTTGCCCCGTCCGGCGGCTCGGGGCGGCCGGAAGTGGAGCTGCGGCTCTACGAAACGACCGCCGCTACGGCAGACGCGGCCATCCGCTTGGCGTTGCCCCCGCGTGCCGTGCGCGAAACGGACTTTCTGGGCAATCCCAGCCACACCCTGGACAAGATCGAAGTCAACGGCAATACGATCCAGGTGCGGATTCCGCCGTGGAAGATCATAACACTGCGCTGGAGCCAGCCGGACGAGTGATGCCGAAAAACAGTGGCGGACTACGAATTATGGTCCGCTAGGAGGCCATGCTGGAACGCGCTTTCCCGCATTTCTCACCACTCATTCACCGCAGAGGAAATCGGGGACGGAAATCGTGGGAAATCGTGGACAGAGCACCCGCTCTTTTGAGGCGCGCCGCAGTGGTCGAAAAACGGGGCTGTTCATGGGAGGAACTCTTGCGCAGATCGAGGGCTCTGTCCCCGATTGCGCCGATTTCGCGCCGATCAGCCGCACTTCGGCCTTCGTCCGTGAGATAAAGAGGCCAACGGGGAAACTGCCGTCATTCCGCCGCATCGGTGAGCACGCGGAAGCCAACGTCGAAGACGCCCTGTTCAGGCCGGTAGGTCTGCCGGAAATCCGATTGGCAACGGGCCGGCGTGTCGTACCAGGAGCCGCCACGCACTACCATGCGGCCGGACTTGTCGGCGGTGCTGGTCCACTCGGCGACGTTGCCGTGCATGTCATGCAGGCCCCACGGATTGGCGGCGTAGGAACCGACTGTGGCCGAGACGCGCGCGTGATCGTCAAAGCGCGTGTCGGCCGGGCGCCACGGCGGAATCACCAGCGCCCGGCCAGACCAGCCGAACGGGTCAATCGCCTGATGCGAGCGGTCGGACATGTTGGCGAACTTGGAGAAATCGGTGTCGAGTGTGCCATACCAGAACGGCGTCGTGGTGCCGGCGCGGCAGGCCAATTCCCACTCGGTTTCAGCCGGCAGCCGGAAGCGGTGGCCGGTCTTTGTCGTGAGCCACCGGCAAAAGGCGGCCGCGGCGTGCCACGAGACCCGCACGACCGGTTGCCGGGGACGCGCCAACGACCAGCCGCGTTCGCCTGGACTGAACTTTATGTAATCGCCGTTCTCGACTCCGCTGTCGTGCGCCGGATCGAAGAGCGCAAACTGTTCGTTGGTGATTTCACATTTGCCGAGCCAGAATGGCTTGTCGGCGGGAATCAAGACGGCGTCGAGCGAGATGCCGCTGCCGAGAGCGAATGAGCGCGCTTGAACAGTGTGGGCGGGCCGCGCAGTTTCTGCGGGGCCCGTGTTCACCGCGGGCGCGGCCGGTGGTCTGGCCTTGCCTGCGGCGGCGAGATTGGCGGCAGGTCGGTAAGGATTGCCGATCGCCTCCGGGTCCCCATCCATGCCGGTGTAGCGGCGGTTCATTTCGCGGCGGCGTTCGGCCTGGTGCTGGACGCGCGCGGCGCCGCAGATGTCGGTCCACGTGCCGTGCGCGGGCGCGCCGAGATCAATCCAGGTGCTGAGCCGGTCCCACGCTTCGGCGTCGAGTGTCACTTTGTAGTGGCCATTGCGCAGCATTTGCACGAGCCGGGTTGTTTCAGCGTGGTACTCATACGGCGGCAAGAGGTGCATGTCGCCCTCGCGCGCCGGCGTGCGCACGTGCCGGCGCAGCGCGTAGTACGACGGCGAGAAATGCGAGGCCAGGTTGTAGCCATCCTTGTTGTCTTGCAGCGGCCGGTCAGGCTGGTCGGTGAGGTCGGCATGGCAGCTGATGCAGAGTGCGTCGAGCACGGGTTGAACTTCGCGGCGAAAATCGAAACCGCGCGCCGGACCATACCAGGGGCGGATGGTTTCAGCGGACTGCAACGCGGCAATGGTTTTGCGGTTGGGCGGCGCGGTGTTTTGCCGCTCGTGGCAACCGACGCAGGAGAGCACTTCGCCAGGCATCGCGGTGAA
>JBEKKG010000353.1:0-7560 GCA_050010835.1 Planctomycetota bacterium | reverse complement strand
TCCAGGGTTTCCAGGTTCTCGCCGGCTTTGCGCTCTTCCAGGTTGCTGGAGGTTTCCGAGGCCTCCTTCTTCTTGGCCTTGTCGTCGTAGTCGGCCTTGGCGATGTTGTAGTCGCGCTGCAACCCGGCGAATCTTTGCTCGTTGACGGGAATGGTTTCGATGCGCCCCCGGTAGACGGCGATTTCCGCTTGTATCTCTTTAAGCCGTTTGGCCCGCTCTTCCATCTCCATGTTGCGCGCCTGGATCTGGGCCTGCACATTTTGCATCTGCAACTTCAGGTTCTCCAGGGACTGGGCCACCTGCGGATTCGTCACTTTGGTGGGCGCGACCTTGGATGCGGCGTATACGAACACCGACGCATTCTTGCCGAACAATCGCACGGAGCGAACGGCCTTGTCGGCGTCATGCGCAAGGAACGCCCGCACGGTGCGCGCGGGCACCATGGGCGTTGTCGTGGTGGAGTTGCTGGAGAAGACAACGACTTTCGCGCGGTCAGCGGCGGCCAGTGCCGGGCGCCACGCATCAAGCAGCTCAACGACGCCGAAGTAGTTAACCTCGGCGATCAGACGCGCACGGTCAGCGGCCAGCCCAGCAGGCCGGACATCACGAGTTTTTTGATCGGCTTGACTTCGGTGCCGAAGCCGTAGAAGCCGCCGTTGAGCCGGAACCAGGTATTGAGGCGGAAGACGCGGCCGTTGCGCTTGACGGCGTCAATGACGTGCTGGCCTTCGGCGATGGTGCGGGACATGGGCTTTTCGCACCAGACGTCGCAGCCGGCGTTGAGCGCCGCGATGGAAACGAGCGCGTGCCAGTGGGGCGGGGTGGGGACGTGGCAGACGTCAATGCTCTCGTGGTCGAACATTTCGCGGAAGTCGCGGTAGCCCTTGACGCCCGCGCCGCCCTTCTTCACGCCGGCGTCCCTGTGGCGGTCGTCCACGTCGCAAATGGCCACCAGCCGCGCGTTGTTCTTGTCGCTAAGGACGTAGTCCACGTGCCCCGAGCCCATGCCGCCGACGCCGACAATGGCGTGGAGCAGCTTGTCGCTGGCCGCCGTCTGTCCGTCGCCGCCCAGGACATTACGGGGAATGATGCTGACGGTGGCGAACGCGGCCATGCCTTTGAGAAAGCTGCGCCGCGTCGCGCTGGTCTGATGATTGCCCATTATGAATCGCCTCCCTTGCTGCCTTGGTCTGTGGTTAGCCCCCCGTAGGTATACACCTCAACGTGCAAACTCGACGGCCGCAATCTTGCGCGGCGGGGCCTCGATGGTTTTCCTGGCCGTGGCGCCGTCCGGCCAGGTGACCGTGACATCCGCGGTAAGCGGCGCCCGCAGCGGATTCCAGACGAGGACGCGGCGCTGGGACAATTCGCGTTCGTCCAGAAGCGCCGCGCGCGGCACGATGACGCCCAGCCGCGCATCGCCGGCCCGCGCCAGGCCCCCGCCCCAAACCAGTTCGCCGAGCAGACAGTCCGTGCCCTGGTAGGAAGCCAGGAGCGTCTGGTCGTGAGGGTTCTCGTAGGCCAGGTACGGCAGGTTGTCGTAGAAATCGCGCTCGCTGGCGAGCTGTTCGCGTGGCAGGAAGCGGGCCTGCAGGGACTGGTCGAGGATGCGTTTGAGGGCGCGGGCAGCGGGGAATTGGGCGAGGCCGGTGCGGGCGATGTACCACAGCGCGTCGTAGCAGCCGCCTTCCAGTTCGGCCTCGTCCGCCAGGGCTGCCAGGCACAGCAGGCCGTTCTGCGTTTCCCAAGGCGGGAACTCCGCGATCTGGTCGCGGCCGGCGTTGGAGCCGTTGGCCCAGCCGCGCCAGTCGAAGTCCGGGTCCTGCGAACCGTTGTGCGTGGCGTAGCAAATGGCCAGCATGTACCGGGCGAAGCGCCGCGCAGCTTTGAGGCAAGCCCCTTGGCCCTCCCCCTGCCCCCTCCCGCTCGGGGAGGGGGAATCGCCCTCCCACTGTCCCCTCCCGCAAGGGGAGAGGGGAGCACTCGCGCGGTGCGCCAGCAGATTGGCGACGACAGCGTGGCCGTGCCCGAGAGGGCGGACCTGGCCGCCGTGCATCGGATTGCCGCGCCGGCCGACGTTGAAGGCCCAGAAATGGCCGTCGAGCTGTTCGTTGATTTCGTCCAGCAGCACTCGCGCCTGGCCCATGAACTCCGGAGCCGTGTAGATGTCTGAGGCCAGTATGAAGGCCTCGGCCGTGGCCGCCTGGCTGCCAAAGTCCATCTGCCGCGGCCGGCCGTTCTCGCTCACGGAGCGTTCCAGCACAGCGCGCAGCGGCCGGCGCAGGCCGTCGCTGAGCACGCCGTGGCGGCCCGGCCCGTGCAGCCACCATAGGGCCGGGAGCACCGTGACGCTCATGCCGATGGTGTCCTGATAATTGAAGCCCGCCGCCGCGCCCGCGAAGGACTCGTCGAGCTTGTCGCAGAGCGCGGCCAGTTCGTGGTCGTTGCTCAGGAGCGCGCGATAATGGAACCCGCCGGTCCACTGCGGCCACCAGTACCAACTGTAGTCGCCGCCAGCCTTGGGGCGCGAACCTACGGCGTAAGTGCAGATGCCTTTGCCTTTCAGGTACAGGTTCTCAAGGCCGTCGCCCAGGAAGACGCCGCGCAGCCACTGCACGGCGGCCTGCCAAGTCACGCCGCGCTGCCCGGCACGCTCCCACGCTGCGTTGTGTCCGTCGGCGGGAAAACTGCACGCGGCGGCGCGTTCCCAGGCGCGGCAGAGCATGACATCCATCTCGCCGCCGGGAAGAAGCGCAGCGTAGTCCAGCAGCACGCGCTGGCGGTGCGTGCAGCCGCCTTCAAAGAGCACGTTCGGGTCTTTGCTCCAGGCGCTGGACCAGTTGAGCGCGCCGGCGATGTACTTGTAGCCGCGCAGGCTGCTGCCGGCCGGCCCCGCGGAGTCCGGATCGTTGGGCGTGTTGCGCGTGGGCGTGACGTACACGTCGTGGATCTTGCAAACCGTCCAGTCGCCCACGAGCGTGACGAAACGGTCGGGCACGCCCTTGGCGTGGGTGAGCGCGTGGCAGAGGAGCGGCGTATGGCAGGGGCCGGTGCAACGCACGGCCTGCGGGCGCGAATAGACCCAAGCCGGATGCTCCCACACCGGCGGCGAAATCCGCTCCTTGCCGCGCCAGCGCACGACGGGATTCATGCCAATGACCGTGGTGGCCTCTTCCTTGCCGTCGTATTCGTAGGGCGTTTCGAAAGCGGCGAAGGCCTCAAGCAATTCGATAGCTTGCGCCGGCGTAAAACTGCACTCGACGCTGAAACCCGTGTCCGGCGCCGCGGAACGCACCGTGACGGTCCACGCCACGGCGGTCCGGCCGTAGTGGGCGACGCCGCTGAAGGCCGCGCCGCCGTCGGGCAAGCGCTGGACCTGGGCCGCGGCGGCCGGTTTCACGTGGCCAAGAGAAAGCCATTCGTGGTCCTTGAAGCGCAACATCGGCGTCTCGCCGAGATAAAACCACTTGGGCGCCCAGCCCTCCGCGCCGCGCACAAATACCGCGCGCTGCTTGCCGTTCGTGATTTCGAGCCGCTCGACCGGGCTTTCCATAATGACCTCGTTCCTTGGCGCCTATGGACGAGATGGACGGGATGGACGAAATGGACGCGGGTACAACAAGAAAGTCTTGTTCCTATCTGCGTTCATCTGCGGTTCCATCTACACCTTCTCCAGTCTTGCCAGGTTCAACAACAGCAGCTTGGGACCATGTTTGCGGAAGAGAACCTTCGCCTTGCGGGACAAGCCGCCGCCGGAAAGTTCCTCGATGGTGCCGATGCCGAACTTGGGGTGGCGCACGAGCTCCCCGATCTCAAGCTCCGGCGCTTCCTCCTGGCTCTCGCCGGCGTCCGGAAAGTTGTCCGGGGCCTCTTCAGTGGCCGTCTCGCCGCGGCGGGCGGCAGAGCGTTGCGGTCTGGTCTGCTTTTCCGCGCCGAGGACTTCCCCCACCTCGCGTTCGAAGGCTTTGAACGTCTCGTCCTCTTCTTCCTTCCCGCGCCCGCCCCAATACGGGGCCGCAGCGCGCGGCAGAGGCATGGAACGGGTGCGGTCCTGGACTTCCAGCAGCCTCTCCGGCAACTCGTCCAGAAAACGCGAGGGGACGGTTATCTCGGACTTGCCATAGCGGCGGCGGTACGTGGCGCGGGAAAGATAGAGTTTCTCCTTGGCGCGCGTCATGCCGACGTACACCAGGCGCCTTTCCTCCTCGAGGGCCTTGCGGTCTTCTCCTTGCGGCGTGCCATCGAAAGCGCTCGCTGAGGAACGCAGGAGCGGCAGGAGGCCCTCTTCCAGGCCCGTGATGAAGACCACGGGGAACTCCAGCCCCTTGGCCATGTGCAAGGTCATCAGCGTGACATATTCCTTCTCCGGATCGTAGTCGTCGGTGGGCGCCATGAGCGCCACCTGTTCCAGGAAGCCGGCCAGGGAAGCCTGGCGTTGCGTGAGTTCCTCCAGCCCGTCGTTGGCGCCCGGTTCCGGCGGCGGAGCGGCCGCGGCCGCCGCCAGCACGCCGCTCATTTCGTCGTCGAACGCGGCGGCGGAGTTGACCAGTTCGTCCACGTGCTCGACACGCTCCTGCTCCCCGGCTGCGAGCAGGGATTCGCGCAGGCCGCTCATTTCCAACGCGCTCTTGACCAGCTTGGCGACAGGGAACAAAGGCAGGGCGCGCAAGGCCTCATAGAGGCGCATGAAGTCTTTGAGCCCTTGCCGCGGCTTGGGCTTGAAGGATGCGATAACGGCCTGGCCTTCAGCGCCCTCCAACGCCTGCATCATGGAACGGCCGCCTTTGACGGCGTGCACATAGAGCGCCTCCACGGCCGTATCGCCCAGCCCGCGCTTGGGCACGTTGATGACGCGGCGGAAGGAGACGTCATCGTTGGGGTTGACGATCAGGCGCAGGTAAGCCAGCAAGTCCTTGACCTCTCGCCGTTCGTAGAAGGTGATGCCGCCGACGATGACATGCGGGATGTTAGTCTTGGTCAGCGCATCCTCCAGCGCGCGCGACTGCGCGTTGGTGCGGTAGAAGACGGCGATCTCGTTGTAGCGCCGCCCGGCGCGAACCTGCTGCTCGATCTGCCGCGCGGCCTCGTAGGCCTCAAGCTGCTCGTCGCCGGCCACGGTGCAGGTGAGCAGTTCTCCGGCGGGGTTCTGAGTCCACAGCGTCTTCTCCTTGCGCTCGACGTTGTGGGCAATGACCGCGCTGGCGGCCTTGAGGATGCGCTGCGTGGAACGGTAATTCTGCTCCAGCTTGATGGTCTTCGCTTCGGGGAAATCCCGCTCGAAGGTGAGAATGTTGCGCACATCGGCGCCGCGCCAGGCGTAGATGGACTGGTCCGGGTCCCCCGTGGCGCAGACGTTGCGGTGCTTCGCGCCGAGCAACCCGATCAGTTGGTACTGGCAGTTGTTGGTGTCCTGGTACTCGTCCACCAGAACGTAACGGAAGCGGTTGCGGTAACGGTCCAGGACGTCGGGGTGGTCCTTGAAAAGGAGCACGGCCTGGCGGAGCAGGTCGTCGAAGTCAAAGGCCTGGTTCTTCTTCAGGCCAGCTTCGTACTCTTCGAAAACCTGGCCCAGGACGCGGTCATGGAATGACGCCGCCGGCAGGTCGCTCGCGCGCACGGCCTTGTTCTTGAGCCTGGAAATTTCCTGGCGGAGGTTGCGCGCGGAGTAGCGTTTGTCTTCCCCCAGATTCAGGCGGCCGAGGATTTCCTTGAGCAGCGCCGTGGCATCGTCCTCATCGTAAATCGTGAAATCGCGGGTGAGGCCCAGGACGGAGGCCTCGCGCCGCAGCACCCGCGCGCAGAAACTGTGGAACGTGGACAGCCAGACCCCGGACGTACCGCCGGCGTCCCCGCCGGCCCCGGAAATATCGCTCAGCAGGCTCTCCACCCGGTGGCGCATTTCCCCGGCGGCCTTGTTGGTGAAAGTAATGGCCAGAATCTCCCAGGGGCGCGCGCCGTGCGCGATGAGGTTGGCGATGCGCCGCGTCACCACGCGGGTCTTGCCCGAGCCTGCGCCGGCGAGGATCAGCAGCGGCCCTTGCAGCGTGGCGACGGCTTCGTGCTGCGGCGGGTTGAGGTCGGAAAAGATGCGTTCTTCGGCAATGCTCATGGGGATAGAACTTACTGGGCTTTGGGGGTTTGGCTATGGGAAAAGGGGGGCTTGCCATAGCGGGCATTGGGGGAAGTCGCCACAGGTAATCCAAAAAAAAACCCACCAGAATTGAGCATACTCCCTTGCGGGAGCAGAGGCTTGGCGGGTGTGCTACAAGTAATATACAAGTTCGCGTGACCGTGTCAAGGAAAAGCGGTGCCAAAAATCAAGAAATCTTATTTTCGGGACTAAGTGCTGACCGCCAGCCATGATAAGTCCTCGCAGCGCCATACGTTGTGTGTCGGCCAGGCTTCCTCCGCATTTCACTCGTCCTGATTTCCTCTTGGTTTTCCTGCAGTTTCTTAGACAAAGACCGCTCAAAGCACGCTCTCAATGGATTGGGGAAGGGGATGCCGGACCAGCCAGACCAAACGCTGCTGCAGCAACTTGCAGCCGGGAACGAAGAGGCGTTCGGGAAGCTCTACGATCTTCTCGGCCAGCGTCTGTTCAAAGCAGCGTATCGAATCCTGGGCCGGCAGGATGAGGCCGAGGACGCAGTGCAGGAAGTCTTCCTTGGGTTGGTCCGGGCCGGCTGGGTGCTCGCACAGGTGGAGAACCTGAACGCCTACTTGTTCGCGTCCCTGCACCGCGCGTCTCTGCGGCTGGCGGCAAGACGCGGAGTGGAGTTGCACTTGAGCGCAGCACAAGGAGAGGCAGTGAAGGAAACAGGCACACGGCTGGAGGACGAGACTGGCATTGGCGAACGCCTGGATCGCGCGCTGCACTCCCTGCCCCATGAACAGCGCGAAGTGTTGGCGCTGAAGATTGATGGCGGCCTGACCTTTGAGGAGATCGCGGAAGCGCTGCACGCGCCCGCCAATACCGTGGCCAGCCGCTACCGCTACGCGCTGGAGAAGCTCCGCGCAGCTCTGTCATCCGAGCCGCGCGCGCAAGCAAGCGGAGAGTGAAAATGGAAACGAATCTGCCACCTGAATTGCGCGAGATTGAGTCCGCCTTGGCCGCGCAGCCGCTGCCTGAAGCCGGCAGCGCGGCGCGGGGGAAAATTCTGGCGGCGGTAGGTGCGGAGTTGGCGCTCAAGGCGCGCGCCAGGCAACAGAGCTGGTGGCGCTTCGCCGCTGCCCTCGCCGCACTGGTCCTCCTGTGGCTGAATCTATCCATGAGCGCGGTCAACTGCACGGAAATCAGGTTCTCGCCGGAGGAGAAAGACGGGGATGAGCGGGCCGCGCTGGCGCAGATACAGGACCTGATACCAGATTGCACAGTGAAGGAGGCGCAACGTCAGTTGTTGTTGCTCCGCGCGCGCACAAGGCTCGTCAGCGCGCCGCCGCTTCCTCACGGGCGGTTGGAGAGGGCCGAAGAGCTTTGAACTGAAAGGGGGAAGTCATGGGATTTGCACTGTTGTGGATCGAAAGCCTTGTGGCCGCTTTGTTGCTGGTCGCGGCCGCAAC
>JBEKKG010000352.1:0-7590 GCA_050010835.1 Planctomycetota bacterium | reverse complement strand
GGCAATCTCGCGGACTTCGTTCTCTTGCCCGCCGGGTCCCCGCGCATAGACTAGCTCCTGCAAGAGAGGCAAATGCGACTTTGAATCCAGCACCGTGCGGCTTTCCTCCGGTCAGGTATGGTGGGGCCAAGAGAGGAACTGCGCCCCTGTTGTTCGCAGCGCGGACATTATAGCGTGGCCCTTCACCACGCAAGCCTGGAACGGCGCGCGGATGGTGACCGGGTGCATGTCGCTGAGCGCGGAGTACTCCATGTAGCGCACTCAGCGACATGCACCCCAGGACATTCCCCACGGCCGTCACGGCTTGACAGGAAACGGCGGCGCGCGGAACAAGTCCTGAATCTCCGCTTCCGTCAGGGCGCGATCATAAACGCGGACATCGTCAACTTTTCCTTTGAGGAAATGGAAGCTGCCGTTGATTTCGCGTCCGGATTTTCCGATCAACGTTTTGCAGCCGTCGGGCGGGAACGCCCCGAACCAACTGCCTGCCTCCTGCGCAGGCTGCGTGCACTTGTCGTCTCTCTGCCCGTTCACGTAGATCAGGTATCTGGCCCCGTCGGAAGCGAGCGCGACGTGGTTCCACTTTTGGGGCTGGATGGTTGCGGCGCTGCCGCCACAGTTTTGGGCGCTGTAGCTGGCTGTTTTTCTAACGCACAGGCCCAAGTGGCAGTGGTCTAAATCGAAGTAGATATAGGTGCACCAATTGGCGACGTGCATGAAGAGCATCCCGCCGTCTTCGGCTGCATCCACGCAGACCCAAAGCGCCACCGTTCCCTTTGGCGTGGTCTTCGCGAGGGCCTGCAGGCCAGTGATCTCTACAAACCCATTGCCTGCGAACTGAAGCGCGGTCCCAGTGTGGCCCTCGGTCCAGGTGGCTCCTGCAATCGTGCCGTGGTTGCCCTTGCCGCTGGAGTCCAGTGCGCGCGTGCCCTGCCCTTCATCGAACCGCCACCACCCAAGCAGGCCTTCGTTCTGGGCATACGCGCGCAGCGCGTCAGGCAAACGCTTTTGTATCTGCTCGGAATTGGTATTGGCGAACCGGCTCGTCTGGAACGCCGCCATGAAGTCCGCCGCAGCTTTCTCGGCCGCACACCACTGCTTTGTGGCGATAAGCTGGCCGATCTTCTCCCACTCGGCTGCCGCCGCCGACTCGCGCGCATGGCGCGCGGCGATACCGGCCAGGCTCTGCAGCGCTGCGACGTCCTCGCCTGCCGCGCCGGCCTGCTGTGCGCGTTTGAGCGCCGCCTGAACGCCGGACTGAAAGTCCGGCTTGGTGCTGAGCGTGAGCAACTCCAGGAAGGCGCGCCGCACCAGCCCCGAACCATCTTCGCCGAGGCCAAGCTGCAGCAGCCGCTGCCGCGTCTCTTCGCTCAGAGTGGCCAGCGGAAGACTGAGCTTCAGCGCCTCGCTGCTGAGTTGGAGCGCTCCGTCTTTCACGCCTGTGGCCTGGAACGGCGCCTTCTTGCCGGCGCGCACGCTCTGACCGCGAGTTGGTTTGAGCTCAATCACTTCCAACTCCCGCACCTTTTCGCCGCCCTTGGCGACTGCCGCGTCAATATCGGCCAGCCACTCCAACGCCTTGTGCTCGATCTCGAATGCCGGCTTGGCGAGCTTCAGCGCAGTGTTCTTCTGTGCCGCTTCGAGCTTATCCGCAGCGACACGGTTCTGCCGCGCAACCACAGCGTTCAGGAAATCCTCCTGGAACGCTTCGTAAGCGGCCCGTGCCTCTGCCGTTTCGTCTCTGGGCTTCGGCGGCGGTTCCACAACTGGCGGTGGCGCCACAACAGGCGGTGGCTCCGGATGCTTGAGTTGCGCCAGCAATGCTCGCGCTCTGGGAGCCACCGTGGCCTCCCCGTATTTCTGAAGGAATTGCTCCAGGTTGGCGGCGCGCTCGCGAGACTCCGGCTTGGTGTCGTGCAACAAGATATCGAACGCGGCCTCCGCCGCAGCGTCAGTATTCTGCAAGGGGCGCGGCCCTGGTGGAGAAACGGGCGTTGGCGGAGTTGGCCGGGGTACAGGCAACGGCTGGACGGGCCGCGCAGGTTGCGCAACCGGTGGTTGAGCACGCTCAGGAACCGGAGGGGTCCGGGTCTTCTGTGGGGCAGGATTTGCGGAAGATACCGTAGTCCGGGGCTTGCCGCCCCGAAGAAGCAACAACGCCGAGAGCACAACCAGCACCAACGCCGCGCCTACAAGTGCGGCTGCCAGGAGCTTTGTCCGTGCGCTCGCGGGCGCACTCACCGGTTCCGCATGGACGCGAGCGCGGGTTCCCGGACCATGCCTGGCCGGCAGCGATTGGGGCTCAAGCGGTTGTTTATCGGTCTGGGCGCCGCCGGCCGCCGCGCGCAGAACCTCGCGCGCCTGTTTGATGTCCACCGGCACCATCTCAACGGTGAGCGCCCCAACGGCACAACTGTTGCAGTACACACCGGTAAGCTTCTTGTTCTTTGCCAGTCCCTGCTCAATGTCCGCTGCGGTCAGGCGCTTGCCGCATCTTTCGCAGAAATAGAATTCCATGGCGGCGTTCTCGCTTGGTCACTCGCGGCAACATAGCTCTGCAACGATGTTGAGTCAAGCCGGAGAAGGCAGGGCGCAGTGGGCGGGGTGTATCACCGGACTTGCGAATTGCCTGGGAGCGCCGGCGTCCCGCCGGCCTATGCCTGGCCATGTAATGGCACGCCGACGAATGCCGGCGGGACGCCGGCGCTCCCAGAGGCCAGCAGGACACCTGCTGTACAACTCCGGTGATGCACCCCAGTGAGCGGGTGGGACGACCGGGCCGTAAACCCCTGGAACGGGCCGGCGATTTTCACGTTGACACGGCCGTTATGTGGTATGCAATAAGAAAGAGTTGACCGCCTTTCCAGATCACGGCAGGCCGGCGCCGTCCCATTGCCTGGCACTCCGTGTTGCTGCTCAAGGGGGCCCCGATTCTATAGAGGAGCGGTTATGTCCAGATTGAGTGTCCAGGCCGCCGCCAGGTGGATCGCGCCAGCTACGAGCGGGATGTGCGCGGTGCTCATCCTGCTGTTGGCTGTCCGGGCGGCCGCCGGGGAAGCTGCGGCCCGGGCGCCCGGTTTCATCCTCTGCGAACATCTCGGCCGGCAATGGTCCAACGAATGCGTCACCTTCCCGCTGACGCCTGAGCAGAAGGAGAGCGCCAAGCGCGGGCTGAGCCTGGCCGGTCCTGACGGCAAGGAGACCGCCTGGCAGCTTGTGGAGGGCAAGGACGCAGCCGGCAGCGCGATCTGTTTCCAGGCCGAGTTGCCGCCCTACGAAAGCCGGACGTATCAGTTCTCGGGCGAACGGGCCGCGGCAAAATCCGACCTGGAGGTCCAGGAATCGGCGGAGCAGGTGCAAATCACCAACCGCTTTGCCGGCCTCGCGCTCCGCAAGACTCTGAAGGAAGGGCAGGGACCGATTGCCGGGATCCGGCTGTGTTCCGGCGCCTGGACCGGTGATTCCGCGCTTGCGCTTAAAGCTGCATTGGCAGCTTACACCGTCGAAGTGAAGGCGCGAGGGCCTGTCTTCGCGGAGGTCGTCTGCCGCGCGACGTTCGCCGACGAGGGGCGGTGGACGTTGCGCTGCCGCATGGAGCGGGCAGAGCCGGTGGTGCTGATTGAGGAGCAGTTTGATGCCCCGGCGGGAGGCGAGTTCCGAGTCCTTCTGGGCGGCAAGACGTTTCAGCCCACGCACTTGATGAGCCGGAACAGCGACGTGACCAGCTCCGCCGTCATGTCCGACCCGATTGCCAACTACTTCCTCGAGCCTTGGTTGCACTGGAATAACCCGCGGCATGGCAACTGGTTTGCCCTTTACACGCCGGCGCCGCGTGTGCCGGACACAGACAAGGCGCTGGATGCGGTCGTGCGGGACGCCCCAAAGAGGGAACAGGCGGACCAGCCCAAAGATCCGCTTCCCGACATGCTCACGGTTGGCTTGTTGCGGCCAAGTCTCTGGGTGGATCCCCAATGGAAGGGCCGGGCGGAACAGGCCGGCCCTAACGTACAAGCGACGGTGCGAAACGGTTTGGTTGAGTTGAACATGCCGGTGCGCGGCGGGCGCCGGCTCTGGCTGCTGGGAGCGTTGGAGAAAGCGGCCAGCGAAGACATTTTTTGGCAGAAGAGCAGGCGCGTCGCGCCGCCGCCCCAACAACTGCTCATCAAACACGGCGATTTCCCGCTTAATGCGGTCAAGGATTATGTCCTCGAATGGCAGGGCGAGGACGACAACCATCCGTGCCTCTACGTGCGCAAGCAGGACTTGCCGGCGCTGCGAGCCCGGCTGAAATCCGACCCCGCGGAGCTCAGGCGCTGGACCAGCCAGCAGCCGATAGACAAGTACCTGCTCGACGGCCCCGTCAAGGAGTTCATCGCCAGCGGCGACTTGAAGCTGGGCAAACTCATGGCGGCGAAAGGCGAGGAGTATCTGCAGACCTGCGTGGACTGGTATTTGAAACAGGACGAGCGGCAGACGCTTGGCGCCGCGCCGCACATGCAGACCCTGATTATCACGGTGGTGAATCTGCTGGACCCGGTGCTGAGCACGGAAGCCTTCACCCCCGAGGCCCGCAGACGGGTTCTCGCGAAGCTGGCCTTCATCGGGTACGTCGTCAGCAGCCCGGACTACTGGTCGCCGGAGCGTGGGTTCAGCGGGTTCGCCAACATGACTTCCGTGGTGGCGCTGTTTCGCACGGCGCTGGGCTGCCTGCTGCCTTCGCACCCGCAGGGAAAGGCCTGGGCGGAGCAGGGACTGGCGCAACTCTACTGGCAGTTGGGCGCGTGGTCCGACGAGGACGGCGGCTGGTTGGAGGCGCCTCACTACGCCATGGTGAGCCTCGACCACATGCTTGCGGGCTTCGCGATGGCAGCCAACGCCGGTTACGCAAACCACGCCTTCGACCCGCGGATGCGCAAGGTGATCGAGTGGTTTGCCGCCATTTCCACTCCGCGCGACAGCCGAACCGGCGGCTTCAGGCACCAGCCGCCCATCGGCAACACGTACCACGGAGAGCCGACCGGCATCTACGGCCTCGTGGCCTATCTCTGGAAGGAGCGGGACCCTGGTTTCGCGGCCCGGATGCAGTGGCTGTTCGAGCAGGGCGGATCATTCGGCGGACTGGGGATCGGATGGAACTTCCCGTCCATGCTCGGCTACGGGTTCCTGATGAACCAGAGCGGAGTGGCGCCGCAGCCGGCGGACTTCAAGAGCGCCTGGTTCCGGAAAACCGGCGTGGTCTTGCGCAATACTATGGAGTCCGACCGGGAGACGTACCTGCACATGATCGCCGGCTCCAACCACGACCATTACGACGTTGACTCGGGAAGCATCATTGTCTACGGCAAGGGACGCGTGCTGGCCGACGACTGGGGCTATATTGGCCGCCATCCCGATAAGTGGCACAGCATGCTCACCGCACCGGCCGCCGGCGGCGGGGGCCTCATGCAGATCACGAGCTTTGCGCCGGCTGCAGCCTTCGATTACGTCGCCGGCAGCAAGGATGCTTGGGAGCGGCAGATCGCCTTTGCCAAGGATACCGATCCGGCAGGCCCGAACTTCTTCCTGGTGCGCGACACCTACTCAGGCGAGGGCGAGGCCGTCTGGCGGCTCTGGCTTGCCACTGCGATTTCCGCCGGCGGGAACAACAAGGCCGCCACGCCCGGCACGGTAACGCTCAGCGCCCACGGCGCCACGCTGTCCGGCATGGATGATGTTGATCTGGACATTTTCCTGCACGAGCCTGCATTGCTGGGCCTGCGGCTCGAGCCGGCCACGCTGAAGGCAGGCGTGGGCAATTACAAAGGTGCTGTCTGCGCGGTCGAGAATTCGCAGACCGCGCTGGCCGGCACGCTCAAGGGCCGCGGTGCGGTAACGGCGCTCCTCTACCCCCGGCTCAAGACGGAGCCTGCGCCCACCGTCACATGGTCTGCCCAAGGCCGGATCGCCGAGGTCCGGTCGAAGTCCGGCACCGACTACGTGTTTATCACGCCGCAGGCGGCGGCCAAGCCGGCCGGCGACCGCGAGACGTTCGACCCCAAAGCCCTCGCTCCCCCAGTTCTCGAGACCTACATGAGCGCCGACGGCAGGGCGTCATTTCAGGGCACGGCCGGAGCGATCCGCGTGCGGGGCGGCGGCAAGACGGCGCTCACCCTCGGCGCTGCCGGGAAGATTCGCATCGGCGACAAGGAACTGTCGGCGCCAGAGCCGGCTGCGAAAGAGTGACGTGACTTAACGGCTCGAATCGCAGGGGTTCACCTCGATGTTGCATGGAGTTGATTACGTTCCGTTCACGATTCGCGCAAACCCCGGCACTCCTCTTCTGCTTTTCCGGATAATACGGTTACAGTCTCCACGGCGCGCGGTAGGGGCGGGAGCGCATCTTGTTGGCCAGCTCATCGCCGCTGAACTCTTCCTTGGCCGGGTCCCATCTCAGCTTGCGCCCCAGCGCCAGCGCAATGGCCCCGAGTTGACAGACCGTAGCGCTCCGATGCCCGATCTCAGCCGTCGCCGCTGTCCGCCCGCGCGTCTGCACGGACCAGATAAAATCGCGCAGGTGATCGCCGTGCGCTTCGTGGAGGTGCACCTCGTTGGACCGGATCACGGACTTCAGCATCGAGAGCGGTTGGCCCTCTCTGTCCGAACTGATCCAGCCTTCCGTCCCGATGAACTTCTGGCCATAAGGACCGTTCGTGCAGACAACGGTCGTGCCGCCCGCGTACTTGTACTCCACGTGGAACTCGTAAAAAGTATTATACAGGCCGGTGTCGAAAAACTTTCCCTGTCCCTCGATCTCGACGGGACCGGAGTCCTCGGCGCCCAAACCCCATTGCGTGATGTCCAGGCAATGCGCACCGTTGTCGGTGAGCGCGCCGCCGGAGTAGTCGCGGGAGTAGCGGAAGTTGAAATGGCAACGCGCCGCGCAGTACGGCGCCCACGGCGCGGGGCCAAGCCACAGGTCGTAATCGAAACCTTCGGGTATCGGTTCTGGACGCCACGGCATCGGCGCCCCAGGCGCGGTGCCCACGCCGGTCTCCACTCGCTGCACTTGCCCGATGCGCCCGTTGCGCACCAGTTCGCACATGCGCCGGAAGGCGGGGTCTGAGCGGCGCTGCGTGCCTGCCTGCAACACGCGGCTGTAACGCTTGGCCGTTTCGACAATCCTGCGGCCCTCCGATATGGTAAGCGACACGGGCTTCTCGCAGTATACGTCCTTGCCGGCCTGCATGGCAGAAATGGCCATGAGCGCATGCAGGTGGTCGGGCGCGCCGATGGCCACGGCATCAATGTCTTTGCGTTCCAGCACCTCGCGGAAATCATTGTACGTGCCGCAACGTGAAGCAGGGCCGTAACGCCCGCGCACCGTGCTGCCTGCGCTCTCGCGCCGCGGCCGGTCCACGTCGCACACGGCCAGCACCCGCGCGTCGTTATCAGCCAGCAGCCCGCTCAACAAGCCGCTGCCGCGGCCGCCGACGCCGATGACCGCCGCGTTGACGTGCTCATTGGCGCCCCAGGCGGTCCGGGGGACAATGAACGGCGCTGCCACGGCGGCGCCGGCAACTTTGAGGAATCTGCGGCGGGCCAGGCGAGAAG
>JBEKKG010000351.1:0-7611 GCA_050010835.1 Planctomycetota bacterium | reverse complement strand
TGAGCAACGTCTTCCAGGCCTTGGGCATCCTGTTGTTGCTGGCGGCGGCTGCAAGCCTCTTGCTGTTCCGCTCGGGGACGGGGCGGGCGGGGGCCGTGGACCGCGGCAACGCCGGCGTGCTGGCGCTCCTGGCGCTGGCTTTCGGCGAGGCCTGGTTCGTGTTTCCGATCGAGCCGTCCCCCGGGATAGGGCAGCGGCTGCTGCACTACGAAGATTCCAGCTACCATGAGATTCTCGTGACCGAGGACGTGCTGTGGCCGGAAGGCAGCGGTGGCACACTGGCGCCCGTAAAGAACGTGCACCGCTGGCTGAAGTTCAACGAAAACATCGAAAGCGGGATTTATCCCTACGTGAGCGAGTACAGCAACGCAGTCAGCTACACCGACCTGCTGCACTTGCCGCTCATCTGGATCAACAACCCGCTGCCCCAGCGCGTGCTGGTAGTCGGCGGCGGCGGAGGGGTCATCCCGACCCAGTATTCCACGTGGTATAACTGCCAGGTGGACGTGGCGGAACTCGATCCGGCGGTTAAGCGGATCGCCATCGAATACTTTCAGGTCCCGCAGCCCCCGGCCTCGGACAAGATCCACTTCTATCTCGGCGACGGCCGGCAGACGCTGCGCCGGGTCTTGCCGGACAACACGTACGATGTCGTTTTTCTGGATGCGTATTCATCCGGCGGGCAGATCCCTTTTCACCTGCTGACTTGGGAGTTCCTTGCGGAAGCCAAGGCGAAACTGAACGAGCGCGGCGTGCTCCTCACCAACATCATCTCCGGCCTGGCGAACGTCAGCACCCAGGCAGCGCCGCGGCCCGCGGACTTGTTTCTGGCTGAGTATAAAACGCTCAAGGCCAGCCGCGCGGATGCGACAGGCGACCCCAACGCGGACCGGACGCCGCTCTTCAAGCAGGTCTATGTCTTCCCCAGGGACTACCCAAAACACCCGATAGGCGGCCAAAACGTCGAAGAATACCGCAACGTGATTATGATCGCCACGCGCGAAGAGCAGGCCTTGACGATTGACGAGCTCGCAGCGCGTTTGAACCCCCTGATCGAATCCGCCAAGCCCGTAATCAAGGCCGCCAACATGAAGTGGCACGTGGACCACCTGCATAAGGGGCCAAGCCAGAAAGAATTAGACAGCGTGGATGTGCTGCGCGACGACTACGCCCCGGTGGATACCATGTACCGGCCCGTCAAGCGCGATGAATTCCTGCGGTCCATTTCGGATGACTGGGAGTAGTTCTTTTTTGCCACAGAGGACACAGAGGACACAGAGAAGGGCAGGAACTTGACGGTTCACAATGTCTCGGGAATCGTAACCGTTCAGTGTCCGAGCCGCGCGCGTAAGCAAGCGGCAATATCCGCTCCCTAACGGTCGCGGCTCGGTCTGAACAGTTACCGGGAATCCAAAATCTTCTCTCTGTGTTCTCTGTGTTCTCTGTGGCTAAAGGACGCTTATGATTTCCGCGTCAGCGAAGACCAGGCGCTTGCCCTCGCCGTCCCGGATGAGCAAGCGCCCCTGTTCGTCCAAGCCCAGGA
Organism: Planctomycetota bacterium; assembly: GCA_050010835.1. Taxonomy (GTDB): domain Bacteria; phylum Planctomycetota; class SZUA-567; order H5-PLA8; family H5-PLA8; genus JAPLOD01. Next base: position 6,068 of record JBEKKG010000351.1, on the reverse strand, counting down.
AGGCGCCGGTGACGGTGCTGCCGCCCTGCACGCCGTTGGCGGGCGTTTGAAGCGTCAGGTTGCGGCCGGCCGGCCACCAGTGGCGGAGTTGGTCCACCAGGCGCTGTTTCAGGGCAGGCCCGGCGGCAGGGCCGTAGAGTTCCAGCAAGAGCTCCTCCAGCCGTTCGAGGACAGCGCGGAGGACCGCCTGGCGCGCACAAGGCTGGCCGGTTTCCAGAAGAATGCTGGTGGGCGGTGTGCGGGCCTGCGCCGGCAGGTCGGCCGCGCGCTGGTTGAGGTTGAGGCCCACGCCAATCACCACGTAACCGCAACTGCCGCGGCGTTGGCCCTGCGCGGCTGAAACCGCGCTTTCACAGAGCACGCCGCCGAGTTTCTTCCAGCCCGGCGGGGAAGGGCAGGGCAGCACGACGTCGTTGGGCCATTTGGCCGCGAGCTTCAGGCCGCTCAGGGAGGCGAGGGCTTCCGCACAAGCCCAGCCCGTGACCAGCGGAACCCAGCCGGAATCCGCAGCGGCGCACGCATCCCCGCCTGTGGCGAGCAGCGCCGGCCTGACGATGACGCTGAAGAGCAGCCCCAGGCCGAGGGGGCATTCCCATTTCCGGCTGCGCCGGCCGCGGCCGGCGTCTTGGGCTTCGGCGACGAAGACCTGGCCGTGCGGCGCGTCTTCGCGGGCGGCTTGAAGAGCCAGATCGTTCGTCGAACCCGTGCGCTGGCAGTACTCAATTCGCTTCCCGATCCGGGCGGTGCGCAGGCTTTCTGAAAAGGCACGGACGTCGGGAGCTGATCTGAACAACAACACGTTTGGGCTCTCTACCCCGCGGATGTATGGGCGACTTCCATAGTGCCCTGGACTCCCCGGGGCTTGGAGCGGCCGCTGAAGTAGATCGTGCCGATCTGGCTTTGCAGACGGCGCGCGATCTCAGGCGCCGCGGCAATCAGATTCTGGCGCTCGCGCGGGTCGGCCAGCAGATCGTACAACTCGTCAGTCTGGCCCGGGGGCCGCATGACGTAACTGTAGCGCTCATCCCGGACGGCGCGGTCCACGCTCGGGAAGTACCCGCTGACCGTAGCCGCATAGGGCGAAGGGCCCGTGCCCTCAATCGCCGGCCGCAAGCTGCGCCCGGACATGCAGCGCGTATTGCCTGCCAAGCCGGCAAGGTCCAGCAGCGTGGGCATCAGGTCCGGGAAGCGGCCCAGCGCGCTGACCCGCCTGCCGCCTTTCGCCCCGCCGGGCAGGCGGACAATGAACGGCACCTTCAGCAGTTCGCTGTACATGCGGTCCGGACCTTTGAGGAACTTGCCATGATCGCACAGCGGATGCCCATGGTCGGAAAGCACGACAATGAGCGTGTCCGCGAAGCAGCCCATCTGCCGCATGCCGTCCAGCAGGCTCCCCACGCAGTGGTCGGTGTAGGCCGCCTCGCCCGCGTACAAGCTGCAGATGCGCCGGAACTCCGCCTCGGAACCCCAGGCCTCGGCCGGCCCGCCCGGAGGCAGGATGATCTTGGGCCCGGCGTAGGCCGGATCGCCATAGATGTCGAACTGCGCCGGCGGACACCAGGGCTCATGCGGCTGGAAGGTGTCAATCCAGAGGAAGTGCGGCCGCTTGGCGGCGCGGGCATCCTCCAGGACGCTGAGCGCGGTCTGCATGGTCTTCCAGCAAGGGTAGTCCTGCGGCGTTTCCCGGCCGTCCAGGTTCCGCAGCGCCGCCAGGACCAGGCGGTGCCATTCCTGCGGAATGCGCGCATTGATGTGGTCTTCAAGCCGCAGGCGCTTGAGCGGGCCGGCGCGGAGCGAATCGTACTCCTGGCCGCGGATCCAGTGGAAGATCTCAAAACCGTCGTGGAAGTTCATGTTGGGCTTGAAGAGGTGGTACGTGTCGGCCACGAGCGCGGTAAGGTACTTCTCCCGCCGGAAGATGGTGGCCCCCGACACGTCGGTCGGCACCAGGGGCTGCCAAGTGCGGTTGGTCAGCGAACTCTGGCCCGTAAACAGGTCCGTGCGCACGGGGATGGTGGGCAGGCCCTCGGGGTACACGTTGTCGAACACGACCGCTTCCGCAGCCAGAGCATCCAGGTGCGGCGTCTTCACGGGGCAGCCTGGCCAGCCGTAAAAACTGACGTGGTCCTGCCGCAGCGAATCGAGCATCACAACCACGATGTTCATGTTATCTCCCTCCCTCTCCAGCCACGGTCAGCGCCGGCGCGCGCGGTCCTTCTGCTTGCGGATGCGCTGCTGCTCGCGCAGCCGTTCGCTGGTTTGCGGCGAGACGCGGAGCTCGATCTCATCCACCAGCTCCCGCAAAGCGAGAAAACGGTTGAGTGCATGGTAACGCTCCCGGCACCATTTTACCACGAGCAGTTCACTGCCAAGCTGATAGCGCAAGCGCACGCCGCTGGAAGTCTTGTTGACCTTCTGCCCGCCTGGCCCCGAGGACTTCACGGCCTGCTCGTCAACTTTGTCCAGGGCAATGCCCAGGCGCGCGAGGCGCGCCCGCAAGGCGGCCAGCTTGGCGGGGGTGACGGGGGCAGCGGAGGGGAAGTTCATGCAGAATGGGCCAGAAGGTACTCGATCGACTGCGGCGACCACTCACCGTCTGCTACGTTGAGGCCCTCCATTTCGAGGCGCATCTTCAGAGATGCCTTCCTATCCATAACCGTCTGTTCGTTATGCAATGCCTGGCTTGTGCCAGCAAGAGCAAGAACGGTGACCATCTGCTGTGCATCCACGGTCTCTTCCCAGCGCATAATCACATTGTCGCTCTTCGAGAAAGCGGTCGCAATGAGCTTAACGCGGGGTTCAATCCAGACACCCCCTTGTTTCCTAATCGCTTCTCTGAAGCCATAGTTCGCTAGCTTCACCAGTTTGACGCCGCGGCGCGTAACCTCCTCCACAAAATCCCCAAACTGCTCGAATTGCTGGCACTTGATCTCGCCCATGGCCGATCCTTTCAGACAGAGAACGCGAGTTTACCGGCTGGTAACCCAGGCAGGAAAGGCTTCAGATTGGCTACATCAACAGCCGACATTACCTCGCTGATCAGGTGCGAAGTGAACATCTTCCCCACCCTATATCCATTGTACAACTGTCCCTGTTGAAAGACAAACAGTTGATGCTGCATTACAAATATCCCGTCGGGTATAGGAGTGGCGCCACGCTGCTTCTCGGACTGCACGTAACCCTCAAGGCTCTTGGGGCGCACGCCGTCAAATGCAAACAGAAGGCTGCGGATCTTGGGGTCCATTGACTTCGCGGAACTTATGTTCTCCAGAGCCTCAGTGAACCTGGCTTTATCCAGCCTGCTCTTAACCTCCAGTACAATCCTCACCATATCAGGGGTGACAACGGCCAGACTGTTATCCCGGTAGATCGGAGCAGAGTTGGCCTGATCAAAGACCAGCAGGTCAATCTGGCGGCTGGATTTGCCTTGCGAATCCAGAATGAACCCCGTGCTTATTCCGAAGCGCTGCGGCAAGAACTCTTGCAGCATGTCCATGAGTACCCTCTCCGCCGCGATGCCACGCGTCAGCTTGTGCTCAATGATCACCCGCGCCGCGTCCAGCCTGACCGCCGCGCTCTTCATCCTCAACTGCCAGTACTCATCGAACAACGCATTTGGCATGGCCCCCCCTCTCAGTACGCCTCGCTCATCACCACCCGCTGCGTGCTGGGCTGGCCCGTGAGGATGCACTGGCCCGGCCCCTCGGCGCCCGGCGGGGCCTGGCCTTCGAGCGGGATGTTGCGGATAGTCGTCGCGTACTTGCGCGCCAGCATGTCCTCGTCTGCGGCCGAGCCGGCCCAATGCACCCAGGCGAAGCCGCCGCCTTCTTCCTTGAAGAACTTCTCGAACTCCGGCAGCGAATTTATGACCCGCGTGCGCCTCTCGCGCAACGCCCTGGCGCGCTCAAAGAGTTGCTGCTGCATCTCGGCCAAGACGGGCTTGACCCTGGCGAGCGCCTCGGTGCGCGGCAGGAAAGCCTTCTTGCGGGCGCGCGTGGCCTTTTCGTCTTCGCCGGGGATTTCGAGGACGAAGCGCCGCGCCAGGCAGAGGGAGCCTTTCTCCAGGTCCCGCGGCCCGATCTCGACGCGCAACGGCACGCCGCGCATCTCCCATTCGTAATACTTCGCCCCAGGCGCGAGGCCTTCGCGGCGGTCCACGTGCACGCCGAGGCCCTGCGCCTTGAGCTCGGCCTCGACTTTGTCCGCTTCGGCGAGCACGCGCGCTTTCTCCTCGTCGCTCTTGTAGATGGGCACGATCACGGCATGGGTGCTGGCCAGCTTGGGCGGCAGGACCAGGCCGGTGTCGTCCGAGTGCGTCATGATCAGCGCTCCGATCAAGCGCGTGGAGACGCCCCAACTCGTGGCGTACACCAGCTCGCGCTGGCCCTGTTTGTTCTGGAACGTGACCTCGAAGGCGCGCGCGAAGTTCTGGCCCAGATAGTGGCTGGTCCCGGATTGCAGCGCCTTGCCGTCCTGCATCATGGCCTCGATGGAGAACGTTTCCACCGCGCCGGCGAAGCGCTCGGCGGCCGTCTTCTTCCCGCGGATGACGGGCATGGCCATCACGTTCTCGGCGAAGTCGCGGTAGACTTCGAGGATGCGCATGGTCTCTTCGATTGCTTCCTGCTCGGTGGCGTGAGCGGTATGGCCTTCCTGCCAGAGGAACTCGGCGGTGCGCAGGAACAGGCGCGTGCGCATCTCCCAGCGGACGACGTTGGCCCATTGGTTGATGAGCAGCGGCAAGTCGCGGTAGCTCTGGATCCACTCTTTGTAGGAATTCCAGATGATCGTCTCGCTGGTGGGCCGGATGATGAGCGGCTCTTCGAGCTTGCTGTCCGGGTCAACCTCCACGCCGCCCTTGCCGCCGCTGGCCGCGCGCAGGCGGTAGTGCGTGACCACCGCGCATTCCTTGGCGAAGCCTTCCACGTGCTGCGCTTCCTTGCTCAGGAAACTCATGGGGATGAAGAGCGGGAAGTAAGCGTTGACGTGGCCCGTGGCCTTGAAGCGGTCGTCCAGTTCGCGCTGCATCTTCTCCCAGATCGCGTACCCGCCAGGCCGGATGACCATGCAGCCGCGCACGGCGCTGTGGTCGGCCAGTTGCGCTTCTTTGATGACATCCAGATACCAGCGCGCGTAATCCTGGGCGCGCGGGGTGATCTTGCGTTCGTCTTTGCCGCCGGACTGGGGTTGCTGCTGTGGCTTTGCCATGCTGACAGGCTCTCTTCCTAAAGAAGTTTCCTCACCGCGGAGACGCGGAGAACGCAGAGACTATATAGGGTGGCAGGGATTTGGGTAGTGAGACTTCAGACTTGAGGCGCCGCGCCGCTGTTCGCCGCCGCGATACGTCCACCCCGCCGCCGCATCCACCACTCGAACGGCACCGCCACCGCCGCGACCACGACGAGCATGACCAGCGCATCCACGAGGGCAAAGGGCCAGTACCAGCTTGCATTTCGTTCCGACGCTGTGTAGGCGCTCGGACAGCTCATGTAATCCGCGTACGCAATCGGGGTGCACCGATTGCAGCAGTAGTTGGCCTTGTTCCTTGGCTCAATCCATCCCTCGATTAGAAGGAACGACAACGGCCATCCGTAGAAGCGGCCAACGCGGTCCACATTCTCGGTTCCAGTGATGCCGGAAGTTTGTGTCGCGTCATCGTAACCGTGCCAAAGAATCCCCATCCACGCCCCAGCCGTGAGCATTGCCACGACCGCTGTGCTGAGGTAAAACCGAAACCACGAGCGGCGTGGCATGGGGCAATCTCTCTTCCTTGGCTTACGGCGCCGGAATTCCCAGGTCCTTACATATCTTCCGCACGAGCTTCTCGCCGACTTCGGTGTGACGAGGAACGGAGCTTTGCAGCCCGCTCACTGCGTTCTTGAACACAGTGTGGCTGTGACCTTCTCGAAGGAAGAAGCAGTCGTGTGACATGAGGTGGCGCACCAAGTCGCGTCGCTTCACGAGGCAGCCTCAAGCACAAGTTCCTCTTTGCGCACTCTGCCCTGCGCCTTGCGAACACAGTCGGGATCCACTTCCAGCATCAGCTTGAGCGCATCGCGCAAGTTCAC
>JBEKKG010000350.1:0-7615 GCA_050010835.1 Planctomycetota bacterium | reverse complement strand
CCACATCAGCCCGCCCGCCACGAACATCAGCACGACCGCCGTGCTGAGGTGGTATTGGAACCAGGGGCGTTTCTTTGGCGCGTCAGTCATGCTGGCGTTCCCGTCAGCGCCGCCTTTGAATATACAGGCACGAGAAATGTGACCCGGTAGTTCACGCGGTGGGTTTGCGCCGTAATCTCAAGTTCCCAGTAGCAGGGCTGCGGCACACTCAATCGCGTGCGGTAGACGCTGCTTTCCGGAAGCCGGAACGTGATCGGCAGCGGCTTGGTCTCCATTTCTTCGCCTGGTTTGCTCACGAGAATTCTGTCTCTGTAGACACTGTAGCAAACCTTGGCCACATGCCTTCCGCGCTGTTCCAAACGCTCCTGAATACAGCGCAGCTCGATCTTCAGCGATTCAAGACGCCCGATCGGACGCTCGCACAGCAGCTCAACATCAAGATTGCCGCCCAGGACGAAGGGACAGTGCAAGAACCGCAGGCGGCTGATGCCATACTTCCGGCGCTGGGCCAGCAGGCAGGCACCGTGTGCGATCATCCCCATTGCGCCACAACCGAAGGCGGCAGCGCAGACGAGAAAGCCCGCTTCCCTATCGGCATAGGCGGCAATACTGAACGGGATAAGGAACAATCCCATGCCGAACGCTGTGCCGAAGCGGCTACACATTTGCTTTCCGGGATCGCAGATCGCGCCTTGCAGGTCCCAGGGATGATCCACCAGCCACGCTTCGTCTTTGTGCTGCGAATCACGTTTACGTCTGGCCATCTTGTCAAAGAAAGCCTTGATGCCGCTAAGCGTGATGCCTGCCCCCAAAACAAGGAATAGAGCGGAGAACCAGAATCGCGCAGGTACGCCGATGCGCCAGTTGCCCGATTGGAGGTTCGCTAACGCGAGTCCGCCAATGGCCAGCATTACGATACCGGTGCCTGACAGAAAAAGCGTTGAGGCACGTCCCTTCTCGCCCTGATAAGGCTGACGCCGAAGCTTTACTTCGTCCGTACTCGGCATTGGTTCAGCGTACCCAACGCCACTCCGCTGCGCAAGCTGATGCCATAAGGGAATTGAAAACTGAAAATTTGCGTTGCGCGCGTTGGCGGACAATTTTCAATTTTTAATTCCGTTGCCGTTCTGTTCTGTACGCCAAGCCCCCAGCGAGTATGCTGCTGAAGTTCCCGCCTCTTGTGTCCAGGCGGGGAAAAGCAAACGCCTCAGGAGAAACGTCATGCCAATGGTGTCGTTACGTCAACTGCTGGACCACGCCGCCGAGAACGGGTACGGAGTCGGCGCCTTCAACGTGAATAACATGGAACAGATTCAGGCCATCATGGAAGCGGCCAAGGAAACGGAAGCGCCCGTGGTCATCCAGGCCAGCCGCGGCGCGCGCAAGTACACCAACGACCGTTTCCTCTATCACCTCATGCTGGCCGCGGTGGAACTGTACCCGCAAGTCCCCGTCGTCTTGCACCAGGACCACGGCAACTCGCCGGCCACCTGCAAGAGCGCCATCGAGCAGGGCTTTACCTCGGTGATGATGGACGGCTCGCTGCACGATGACGCCAAGACGCCGGGCGACTTTGCCTACAACGTGAAAGTGACCCGGGAGGTCGTGCAGGCGGCGCACCCCAAAGGCGTCTCCGTCGAGGGTGAACTGGGCTGCCTGGGGCATCTCACCGGCAAGGCGGGCGAGAAAGAGGACGGGCACGGCGCGGAAGGGCAACTGAGCCGCAAGCAGATGCTCACCGACCCCGAAGAAGCCGCGGAATTCGTGAAGCAGACCGGGGTGGACGCTCTGGCCGTCGCCATCGGCACCAGCCACGGCGCGTACAAGTTCAGCAGCAAGCCCACCGGCGACGTGCTGGCCATGGAGCAGATCGAGAAGATCCACAGGAAACTGCCCAACACGCACCTGGTCATGCACGGCAGTTCCTCGGTCCCCCAGTCTTTGCAGGACATCATCAACAAATACGGCGGCCGGATCAAGCCCACCTTCGGCGTGCCGGTGGAGGAGATTCAGCGCGGCATCAAGAATGGCGTCCGCAAGATCAACGTGGACACCGATTGCCGGCTGGCCATGACCGGCGCAATCCGGAAGGTCTTCGGTGAGACGCCGGAGAAGTTCGATCCGCGCGACTTTATGGGCCCGGCGCGCGAGGCCATGAAGGCGGTGGTTAAGGAGCGCATGATCCAGTTCGGCCAGGCCGGCTGGGCTTCCAAGATCAAACCCAAGGCGCTGGCGGAGATAGCCTTGTTGTATAGGGGCTAGGGGTGAGGGGCGAGGGGCTTCGGGGGCGCGCAGTTAGGAGGCTAAGCTCAAGCTTCAAGAGGAGGATGGCAAATGAAGAGGACTGGGATTTCCAGAAGAAGCTTTCTTACCGGCCTGTCAGCCACGGCGGCCACGGTGACGATCTTGCCCCAAAGCGTTTTTGGCGCCAATGACAAGGTCAACCTGGCTTGCATTGGCTGCGGCGGCAAGGGCGACAGCGATATCAATGACGCCGTGAGCCGCGGGGCCAATATCGTGGCGCTCTGCGATGCGAACGAGGGCCCAGTCAATGGGCAGGCCAAGCGCTTCCCGAATGCCAGGAAGTTCAGCGATTTTCGCAAGCTGTTCGATGCCATGGAGAAGGATATTGACGCAGTCACCGTCAGCACGCCCGACCACACGCATTTCCCGGCTTCCATGGCGGCCATCATGCTCGGGAAGCATGCCTTTTGCCAAAAGCCGCTGGTGCACACCGTCTGGGAAGCGCGGCGCATTGCCCAGGCGGCGCGGGAAAAGAAGGTGGCGACGCAGATGGGCATTCAAGGCCACGCCAACGACGGCGCGCGGCAGTTGTGCGAATGGATCTGGGGCGGCGCCATCGGCCAGGTCACGGAAGTGCACTACTGCACCAACCGGCCCGGAGGCTGGTGGCCGCAGCCCGTGACCCGGCCCACGGATACGCCCCCCGTTCCGGCCAACCTGGATTGGGATTGCTGGCTGAATGCGGCGCCGGCCCGGCCTTACCATCCGTGCTATCTGCCGGCCAAATGGCGCGGCTGGTGGGACTTTGGCTGCGGCGCGCTGGGAGACATCGGCTGCCACGTGATGGATGCCGCGTTCTGGGCGCTGGATTTTCGCGTCCCGGAAAGCATCGAGGCCGAAGTGTCCGGTCTCAACCCGGAAGGCGGCCCCAAGTGGTCCATCGTCACCTACCAGTTCCCGGCCCGCGGTCCCTTGCCGCCAGTCAAGCTCAAGTGGTACGACGGCGTCTCCTGGGACAATAAGAACGGCTGGGAGAAAGAGAAGGGGCCGCCGCGCCCCAAGGAACTGCCCCCGGAACAGAAACTGCCAGGGGAAACCTATTGCTTGATCTACGGCGACAAAGGCACAATCCTGCAGGATTTCTATTGCGGCGGTCCACGGGTGATCCCTGAAGCCAAGATGAAGGAGGTGCAGGAGCTGAAGATACCCAAGACTCTCCCGCGCGCACCCAGGACCCCGGCCCCACACATGGAAGAGTACCTCCAGGCCTGCAAAGGCGGTCCGCCGGCAGGAGCCAACTTTGAGTACGCCGCGTCTTTGAGCGAGATGGAGGTGCTGGGCAACCTGACCGTGCGCCTCGGCAAGAAGATCGAATGGGACGCCAAGAACATGAAAGTCACCAATCTGCCGGAGGCCAACAAGTACTTGCGCTGCGAACCCCGCAAGGGCTGGGAACAGTACTACACGGGCGCGGATGTTCCGCCGCAGCCGGAACCGCAGGTAGGTCCGCCCGCGAAGTAGGGGTTAGGGGCGAGGGGCGAGGGGCTTTGCCTCGTCGCCCTGCGCTTCGCAAGCATAATGCCTAACCCGCATTTCTCACTATTCATTCAACACAGAGGACGCAGAGGGCGCAGAGAAAAAACAATGGAAACAACAGCGAATGCTTTCCTTCTAGTCCCCTCTGCGTTCCTCTGTGTCCTCTGTGCCCTCTGTGTTGAGAAATCCGGCCTGGTCGCCGAAGAGCAGAAATCCTTTCCGCCGCCGGGTCCGCCGCAGGACGAAGCCACCCTGGGCGTGGGCATTCAGCGCACGATGACGCTGCTGGCCACCAGCACGCCGCAGCAGCGCCACGCGGTGCGCATCCTGTTCTACGGGCAGTCCATTACCGAGCAGGAGTGGTGGAAGCAGGTCAGCGACGGCCTGCGGCGGCGCTTCCCCAACGCCGACCTGCAAATTGAGAACCGCGCCATCGGCGGGCACTCCTCGCAGATCCTCTGCCGGACCGCCGAGCACGATCTGTACCCGTTCTACCCCGACCTGCTGATCTTCCACGTCTACGGCGGCAACAAGGAGTACGAGCAGATCATTGCCAACACGCGCCGCCGCACGACCGCCGAGATCCTGATGCAGAAGGACCATGTCACGCGCTGGCCGCCGGAGCAGCCCGACCGGGAGAAAGACAAAGGAATGTGGTGGGACGCGCTGATGAACAATCAGTTCCTGCCGGAGATCGCCAAAAAGTACGGTTGCGCGCTCGCGGATATCCGCACCCCCTGGCTCGCATATCTCAAGACCAACAACCTGGAACCTAAGGCCCTGCTGCGCGACGGCGTGCACCTCAATGACCAGGGCAACTTTCTGCTGGCCGCACTGGTCCAGCGGCAGCTCGTGCACCGGCCCGAGTTGCCCAGCGACTCCTGGCGCGGCCTCGTCAGGACGTATGAAATCGGCAAGGACGTGCAGTGGCAGGATGGCTCTCTGGCGCTCGAATTCGACGGCAACCGCGTGGATGCCATCGCGGCCAACGAGGCCACCGGCGCGGCGGCGGCGCGTGTGCTGCTGGACGGCAAGAAGCCTGCGGAGTTCCCGGAACTCTACGCCCTGACGCGGCCCAGCGCCACCCAGGCGGGCTTCTGGCCCGCAATCCTGCAGGTCTCCGCTCAGAAGCCGCTGCTTCTGGAGGACTGGACGGCGCGCATCACGGAGAGCAACGACGAGGGCACGCAGTTCAAGTTCGACGTGAGCGGCTCGCAGACTGGCCCCGACGGCTCCGGCAGCAGCGCCGAGAACTTCGTCTCGAACTCGGGGCGCACCGTGATCGAGAAGTCGGACTGGCGGCTGAACGCGGTCTACCAACTCACGAAGAAGAAGGTGCCTGCCGGTTTTCAGATCAAGTGGAAGGCCGTGCCGCTCTTCGTGGACGAGTACCAGCCGCCGAAGAGCGACGATCCCGCGCGCGAGTCCGTGACAACCCTCGCGCAGGGGTTGAGCAACGGCAAGCATAGGCTCGAACTGGCCGGCGCCGTCCCGATCCGCGCCATCCGAGTGTATACGCCACCCGTCAGGTAGTCAGGAAAGAGCGGGATTTCAAGCGCGCGCAGGATATAATCAGTCAAGGAGGCCGGTGTTGCCACAGGCCCGCATGCGGCCCCAAGACTCCTGGACACTTGTTCTGTTGGCTTGCTGTCCTGTTGGTTTGTTGTCCTGCTCTGGAGCATTGCATGGACCGGCGAACGAAGAGTAAACGCACGTTGCTGTACTTGGTCTGGGCCTTGCCGGTGCTGCTGGCCGCGCAGGGCTCCGGCACAGAGGCGGAAGACGACACGGCGGAGGCCGCTCAGGCAAAGGCCCGCGCGGCCCAATCCGGCATGGTGAGCGGTTTCCTGAACCCGGGCAAACGCGGACTGGTGCTGCCCTCCGGCGCCAAAGTCATGGTCATTCCCATCAACGATAAGAAGAACACCAGGTGGGGCATGATTGACGAGTGGCAGGCGTTGTTTGTCGAACGGCGCCTGGCGCGCGCGCAGGAGGAGCGCTTTGATCTGGTGGTCCTGGAGATTGACACCAAAGGGGGCAGTGTGCAGGCCTGCGAACGGATCAACGAGGCGATTAAGAACTGCAAAGTGCCGGTGCTGGCCCACGTGCAAAAGGACGCCTTCTCCGGCGGTGCACTCGTCTCTCTGGGGTGCCGCGCCATCGTCGTGGCGCCCGGTTCGCTCATCGGCGGGGCCTTAGCCGTCACGCCTTTCGGCGACCTCCCGGAAGACATGCGCAAGAAGGCTGACAGCGAGATGCGGGCCATGGTCACCAACCTGTGCGAGCGCAACGGCCACCCGCTGGCCATTGCCGTCGGCATGGTCAACCTCGACGTCGAAGTAATCGAAACAGACGACCCCAACAATCGCTTCATGACTGGCGAGGCCTTCGAGGAATTGCGCATCAAGCCCGCCATGCTGCGCAAGTGGAAGAACAAAGGCGCGATTCTGACGCTGACCGCCACCGAAGCGGTGAACACCGGGTTGGCACTGGGCGAAGCCGCGGACAGGGACGAACTGTTCCTGGGCTTGGGCCTGACGCCGGCGGAGGTCGAATGCGCGGACATCACCACGACGGAAACCGTAGTGCGTTTTCTGGGCCACCCGCTGTGGCGCGTGCTGCTGGTGATCGTCGGACTGGTGGCCCTGATCTGGGAGCTCAAGAGCCCCGGCCACGCCGTGGGGTACATAATCTTTGGCTTCTGCATGGGCATCTTCTTCTGGCTCCAGATTTTCGTGGACAATGCCGGGCTGCTGGAGGTCGGGCTGTTCGGCATAGGCGCGCTGCTGGTGGCCATCGAGGTCTTCTTCCTGCCCACCTTCGGCGCGATGGGTTTCGCCGGATTCGCCATGGTGATTGTCTCGATTGTCCTGGCCTTTTTGCCCAAGAGCGTGAGTCTCAGCACACTTTTCAAAGGCGGCTCGGTCTGGCAAATGCAAGTGCTCAACGAAGGCTTGAAGTGGGCGGCCGTCACGGTCGGGGCGGTGGTTGCCGCCGCTTTCACGGTCTTGTTGAAAGGCGCCAGTCTGCCGGGCCTCAGCCGCCTGGCCTTGCGCGCGGAGGTCCAGGGCACCGCGCACGGCGGCGGGGAGGTCCTGGCAGCCGCTGCGCCGCAAGAGACCTCCCCCCTCGCAGCGCTCGTGGGCCAGGCCGCGGAAGTGGAAACGGTCTTGCGCCCGGCCGGCAAGGTCCGGCTCGGCGGCGTCACCTATGACGCCCTTTCGGACGGCGCCTACATCGAGCCGGGCGCCAAAGTGGTGGTCCTGCGGGTCTCCAGCGGGAATCTGGTGGTGCGGGCAATTTGACAACCAAGTTCGAAACTCGACACCTGCTCAAGTAAGCTCTAAAATCAACGGCTGCGCAAGTGGTCCGGTGAAAGGCGCTCGCTAAGGGAAAGCTATGGACATGTGGCGTTTCTGGGCGTGGGTCTGCTGTCTGTTGATGGTGGTCTGCGTTCTCCTCGAACTGCTCACGCCCTCCATGGGCGGATTCACTTTCGCCGCTTTGGGCATGGCCGGAGGGAGCATCTACCTGGGTTTCCGTTCCTCGGAATTTCTCGGCTACCTGATGATTGCAGCCAACCTGGCCTTGTTCCCGCTCTCCCTCTGGCTGGGCGTGCATCTGATGAGGCGCAGCCCGCTGAAGAACAAGCAGGAACTGAATGCCGGCAGCCAGAGTTCCCCGGACGCGCCGCCGTTGACGCGTTTGGCCGGCCAGCAGGGCCGCGCCCTCACGCCCCTGCGCCCCGGCGGCGCAGTGCTGATCGGCAATGAGCGCATAGACGCGATCACCGAAGGCAAGTTTGTGGAAGCCGATACGCTCGTCAAGGTGATTC
>JBEKKG010000349.1:0-7623 GCA_050010835.1 Planctomycetota bacterium | reverse complement strand
TTATCTGCACCAGATTCTATCCCTGTTATATCGTGAAACGATCCCTAGTATATCTTGAAGCGATCCCTAGTATATCTTGAAACGATCCCTATTATATCTTGAATCTATCCCTAAAAGGCCAGTATTTTAAGGACTTAGAGTAATGGACAGTCGCTGGGACCTTGTGGCCTTATCCCGGGAAAAGGGGTGCTTGACTGTTCAGGCCGTGCGCTCCAACGAGGCGGCAGTTGAAGCCACTCCCTTGGTAAAGCTCCTCAGACCTTACGCGAAGGGCTCGCAGACTCTGTGCAGAAACCGATCAATCATCATACAAAACGTTTCAAAAGACGACTGCCTTCCGTACTGGCGCGTCTCTCCTAAAGTCTTATCCATAGAGAACTTAGTGTCAAAGTTCGGCCCTGAGCACCGCATCAAGCTGACACATCCCGGATGGAGCCAGATGCTGACGGCGCCCTTGACCAAAGAGTCCGGCGGCCCGGACCTGTGCAAGGACGTGGCCGGTGCCGCAGCGCCTCAGGCGCGCCAGTCCACGGCCTCTACGTCCAGGCCGGCAACGCGGACCTGGCGGTCGCTGCCCTCGCGGCGCACAGTCAGCGTCTCCGGCTGCGGTGAGAGGTTCCACACCAGCGCCAAGTCTGCCGTCGGATACCACGCCAGCACAGCCGGCTTGTCTTCCAGCACTAGGGGCGTGCCCTTGAGTTGTGGCATGAGTTCGCGCTTCAGCGCGAGGAGGTCTTCGAACTTCTCGCCCAACACGCGGCCGCCGTCGGGCTGCATACCCGGCCCCCCACGCTGGACAAAGACCGATCCGGCGCTCTTCAACGTCCCGGCCGCCGCCGCGGCTGCATCCTGGTTGCTCAGGAACGTCCAGCCGTCGGCAGCGGGCGCGTCGCACACGGCGAACGGCACGCCCGAGGCCAGGAACAGACTGAAGGGATTGTCGTCGCCGACGTAACGGCTAGGTTCGCCCCAGAAGTGCTTGAACGGGCCGGCGGGCGCGTGGCCGGCCAGCCGCGCGTGCAGTGCGGCGTGTTTCTTCATCGCGGGCTTCAAAGTGGCCCAATGCGCCACGGGGAAAGGTGTCAGACCGCTCATGAACATGCTGTGGCGTGTGTCGCTTAGCGTGGACACGGCCAGCTTGGCCGCCATGTTGGCCGCGGACAAGCGGTTTGCCGGATACGCAGTGGTTTCGCTGAAGGCCCGTTCCGGCGCCACGAAGCGGCGGTGGAACAGCACACTGAACAACTCGTCGCACTTGCCTTTCACGGAACCGAACGAACCATCGTCGAAATGGCATTCACCGACCCGCAGCAGCGCGTTCTTGTAGTCGCTCAGGCGGATGCCGGCTTTCTCCGCGCCGAAGTACATGACCATGGCACCCAGCCGGCCGCCCGGCCAGGCCGCCTGCTGCGCGTGGAAGGAAGCGGTCAGTTCATCGCAGCAGTAATCGAGGAACGCTCTCAAGGCGGGAGTCAGGCGCCGGGCGCGCGCGTCGTCACGGAGGCCGTCCCACTGCTGCTCGCTGACGCCGGCTGCTTTCCGGTACGCGTCCTTGTGTTCGTCGCAATAGCAGCCGCCCACCATTCCGGGACTGATGGCCAGCCGGAAATCGTCGTCGAGGAACAAGTCCGCCGGGCCAAGGGCGGACAAAGCCGCGAGTGCCTTGACGTTTTCGCTGGTGGCCGGTTCGTGAAGCGACGTGCCGCTGTGGCGCCGGCCGTCGGCCGTGACGCCCATGCGCCAGTGCTGCGGCGGCGTCAGCGGCACGTCTCCCTTCGCGGCGCCAAGCGAGTCGCCTGGGTGGCCGAGAGGGACATTGATCAGGTGCGCCCGCAGCCCTTCTTTTTCGACGGCGGCCTTGGCGCGGCGAATCAGGTCCAGCGGGTAAGGCCAGTGGCCATACAGGAAGGCGCCAATCCAGACGGCTGAGACACCGGCGTCGTGGACGATCTTCAGCAGGTCCGGCGTGCGCTCGATGATGTCGGAGGCGAGACAGACGTGGTAATCGCGTGCAGTGGCTGGCAATTCGTCGCTCCATCCCCGTACGGATGCGAGCCATGGGGCCGCGCCGCCCAGAAGGGACCACTTTGCAAAGCGGCGCCGCGACAAGCGCCCATTGCCAATTGAAAGAACTGGTCTGCCCATCGTTGCTGTCTCCTTGAGCTGCCGGCTCAGTGCCCAGCCGGCGCAAGCTGCCAGTAAGCGGTCAGGGGTAATTCCCACAGCTTCGCAGGCCGGGCTTCGAAGCCTTGGTTGTCGCGCTTGACGTAGACGCGAAGCTTGTCTGCGGCTTTCTCCAGGCCACGGATTGGATAGCCCCGGCGTGCGGAGCCATCCATTACGAACAGGGTCTGTCCTGCCAGGCCGGCATCAGCGGGCAGGCCGCCGGCGACTTCAAACCATGACGCGCCGCGTTCCGAGACCGCCGCCAGGACGCTGCCGCTGTGCAACGGCGCCGGCAGCGCCAGCGCGGCGCCAGGAGTTGCGAGCGTCCTGCCGCCGACGAGGCACAGTGCGCTGGTCTTGCCGTCGTCTGCGAGCGCCGCCGCTACACGGCCATCGGTGGTGACCTCGCCGAGCGTCACGCTGGCGGGGCTGGGCATGCTCACGACCAAGTCCGTGCCTTGGCTGGTCTGCACGGACACGGCCACAGCGTCCGGCGGCGCGCCGGCGGGGAGCGGCAGCAGGCGGACACTCTTCACCAGCCCTTGTCCCTGTGGGTTTCCCGCGAAGACGGAAACGAAGGCGTCGGCCGTGCCGGCGCCGGAAGAGCGTCTGACGACATAGGCCAGCTTGACGCCGCGGTCGCTATTCTTGTGGTCACGCTGGCCCCATTCCTTGCCGATGAGGACCGTCTCACTGGGACTGCCTGGCGCGAAGGCCTCGAAGGTGTAGCCGTCATCGCCCTGCCAGGAGATGCTCCACGGCCCTTCGCCACGCAGTGGCGGCGCTGCGGCCAGGTCAGGCCAGCCCTCTCTTGCCGGCAAGGCCAAGCCCTTCACCGTGCAGTTGCTGCTGGGTCCGTGGAAGACATAGTCGCGCTTCTGGCCGCCGGAAGCGCGGAAGACGTCAACCAGGCAGGAGCCGGCTGCGCCATGGTCAAGCAGCACGCACGTGCGGCGGTACGTGCGCTCCGGCCCGTAGGCGTTGGAGGAAGCCTCCATGACCTTGATGCGCGGCGTAACCGAGAAGAGCTGGAAGCAGCCGCCGCGGCCTTTGGTGAGCTGTTCGCGCTCGTCAATCAGCACCAGGTTGTGAGCAAGAGTGCGGGTCGTCATGTGCTTGTCGGGATGGTCCCAAAGGTAGCCGAGGTCGGAGAGCAACTCGTGGCCATCCTTCCAATAGTAAAGATTGAGGCTGTCCTGGTGGTGGTGGTTGCCCCAGTCGCTGGCGTTGAGCAGAACCAAACTGTCCCGGCCGGTCTGCCCGGTGCGCAGAATACCCTGGGCGAGGAAAGGGAACAGGATGTCAGGCAGGTGCAAAGGCGCCGCCTCGCGCGTCTCCAGTCCCGGCTCGCGATACAGCATGGCGCTGCGGGCCGCATCGCCGGAGGGGACATCTTTGCTGCTGACAGCTTTCAGAAAAGCGAGATGCTCGTCCGTGGGGTAGGCCATGGCGAGCAGCTCGGCGCACGACGGGCTGAGAGCCGTGCTGCGGTAGGAATCGGCCGACGGCGGGAAACGCAGGTCGCCCTGCAGCGTCCAGAGCAGCCCCTGCCAGCAGTCGCCGTAGCGGGTGTCACGGAACGCGTTGAAGCCGTCGAGGCGCTTGCCGCCCACCCCGGGGAATCCCGGCGGCTCGGAGTAGCCGCGAAAAGCCAGCGCCAGCGCTTGAAGACCGTTCATGGTCATCAGGGCATACGCAGGCGACTCGGAGGTGCCGCCGTCAGGCAGGAACCACTCGTCCACGGTGCGCTGCAGGCCCTCCAAGCCAAAGCGCGCGAGCGCCGGATGCCCCAGGCACATCCCCACCACCGCGGCGCCGGCCCGATTGCCCACGGACTTGTTGTTAATGCCCGGATCGCATACGGCGAGCCACACGCTCTCCAGCAGCACATCGCGCTCGATGCGGACGCGCTCTTCGCGGGAGTAGACCGGCACGCCGTGGTCTTCCGCGGTGCAGGTCAGATCGTAGCTCTCGGCAACCGGGACTACCCAGGACCCGTCCATACCGGAGGTGCCAATGCGGCTGGCCGACCAGTAACCGGTGAAGATTTTGCGGTCGGGCTTGTTGGGCGGGTAGACCAGCTCGTCGGCGGGCAGGTTCTGGATGTACTGTGCGGCGACGTGCGGGTCCATGTCGGCAGTCTCGCCGTAGCCATAGCCGGCGCGCACGAGGTACTCGGGGAAGACCTCGGCGAAACGGAGCAGCACCGCCTTGGCCGCACGCGCATAGCGCGCCTCACCGGTCAACGCGCAAGCAGCGGCCAAGGTCCGGAGTTGCCCCGTGACGTGGCCGACCTTGCGGCCGCGGATGATTCCCGTGAAACTCGGCCGGGCCTGAGTGTAACCGAAACACTTGAAGGTCTCGCCGCCTGCAAAAGAGAACTTCTGTCCCTTGCCCCAGTGCGCCTCGACCACCACGCTTTCGGGGTATCTATCGTTGGGAAAGACGGTCCCGCAGGCCCGGCACTTGAGTTGGTCCGGTATGCCCGGCGACCAGTCCCAGTCGCCATTGGGATGCCAGGCCAGACCCTTGTCGCGGCAGGCCGGGCAGGGTCCCATCGAGCCTGGCGTAACGGGCTCGATCATGCGCTCCAGGTACTCCCGCGTGACAGCCTTCTCAATCCTGTCCGCGGAAGAGCGCAGGGACGCCAGACATTCCTGCGCCCACTGGAAACGCTGGATGTTTTCCTTGGCCCGCCGCAGGTCTTCCGGTTTGACGGTAGCCGCGGGGTGCACCACGTTGTCGCGATACTTTTCGCACTCCTTCCAATCCGCAAGCACCGCCGGGCCAGGCCCGGCTTCGGCGGCTGACGCCAGCGCGCCGGGGACGCCGCAGGACCCCGCCACCGCCGTCAGAGACATCGCCCAGCGAACCAGCAAGTCTGGCATAGTCTTCCGCTCCGCGTCACCTGGTACAGATCAATGCTTCGACCAAGCCTGCGGCACTGCACTCAGCAGGTGCGCCGTCCGCCTTGCAATTCAGCAGGCAAATGATAAAGGCCTCAGTCTGGATTCGCACGATGCAGGATCTCCTGATCCTTGCGTTACATACACCGCTGAATCAGCCGCTATGTCGCCTGCGGTGAAGTGTGTTGCAGGTTCCTGTCTTCCGGCTCATAGCGCGAAAACAGGGCATCTGGGCCGCCGGCGACCTCTGAAGATGGCCAGCGGCGTTAGTGCAGCCGCAAGTTCAAGGGGTGCAGCCACAGGAACTCCATGCGCCTACCCCCGTAAATCAGCTTGCCAGACAAAGGCAAATGGGGAGAATCACACTCAAGCCAGGGTGTCTGAGTGGCTGAGGACGAGCCGGGAGATTTCCGAGGCGGATGGCGGCCGCGGATTCAAGAGTGCAGGTACGCCATCTGGAAAAAGGATTTTGCCATAGGCCGCGATAGCGCCCGCCAAGCTGCATCCCCATGAACGAACCCAAATGTTTCGCCACCCTGGATGATGTCCTTGTCATGGGACAGCTTCCGGAAAGCATACGCGCCCCAGCGGAGCGCGAGGGCTTCAGCGGCGCACAGACACTATTCTGTCTTGCCGCCGACCTCGACAAGGACGGCGCGGCCGCCGAGACTTGGCTGGTGGTTTCCCAGAGCAAAGCCGCCGCCTTCTCCGGCGAAGGCAAGCTGGCGTCCGGTCCCTTTGAGGTCAAGGAAATAGAGAAGGTCCGCACCTTCCAATCTGTTGGCAGCACCTTCCTGCAGTTCCTCATCAAGGGGTTATATATTGACGTCATCCGTTACAGCAATGCGCGGCGCGAGTACTTCGCCCGGGCGCGGGTGCAGTTAGAGCGCCTTACCAAGGGCGAACCCCTGGACCGCGAGGCGCTCACCGTCCGCAGCAACCTGGTCTGCCCTGATTGCGGACTTCCTCTCCCGAGCAAGGGTTCGGCCTGCGTACGGTGCAGCGGCGGGAGCGGCGTATTCATGCGCTCGCTTGCGCTCATGCGCCCCTACCGCATGTTCATCCTCGTGCTTCTGGGGCTGATGATCGCCAGAGTTGGGCTGGGCCTCCTGCCGCCCTACCTGACCAGCACCCTGGTTGACAGGGTTCTGGCACCCAAAGGCGCGGCGGCGCTGGCGTCAGTGGAGGAGAGGCAAGGCCTGCTCATCAAGATCATGGGCTTCCTCGTAGGCGCGGCTGCGATACAGATGGTACTTAACATCTTCATCGGCCGCGTCTCCAGCAACATTGGCACGCGCATCACCCGGGAACTCCGCCAGACGCTCCAACGCAAATTCCTCGGGCTGGGCGTGGAATACTATGACCGGCACTCGGTGGGCTCGCTGATGAGCCGCGTACTTTACGATGTGGACTATTTTCAGAGTTTCGTGCAACAGGTGGCTGAGGGCTTCCTGCTCAACTTGATGATGGTGCTGGGCATCGGCATCGCGCTCTTCTACATGAACGCCTACCTCGCCTGTCTGGTGCTGTTGCCCATCCCTTTCGTCTGCGTGGGCACCATATTCTTCTGGAAGCGCATTTACCCGCGCTACTACCGCCACTGGGACAGCTACTCCAAAATGGGGCAACTCCTTTCCGGTCTGCTCTCCGGCATCAGGCTGGTGAAGGTCTTTGGCATGGAGCACCGGGAGGAGGGGCGCTTCCACAAATGCGCGGAGCACATGCAAAAGGCGCGCAGGGGGCTGGAGTACAACACGGCCTGGTTCCATCCTACCATGGGTTTCATCTTCGGCTTGGGTGGCCTCATAGTCTGGTGGGCGGGCGGCAAGCTGGTGCTCAAGGCCGAGAGCGACGCGACGCATATCAGCCTTGGAACTCTCATGGCCTTCCTTGGGTACATCGGCATGTTCTACGGCCCTGTCTCGGCGCTATCCATGTTCTCGAACTGGTTTTCCGGGTTCATTACGGCGGGGCAACGCGTTTTCGAGGTCCTGGACGCCGGCCTCTCTATTCCGGAGGATCCCGAAGCGAAACGTATCGGCCAGGTGAAAGGCGACATCGAGTTCCGCGGCGTCACCTTCGGCTACGACCCTTACACCCCTATCATCAAGAACGTCAACCTGCGCATCCGGGCGGGGCAGTTCATCGGCATCGTGGGCAAGAGCGGTTCGGGCAAGTCCACGCTCGTCAACCTCATCTGCCGTTTCTATGACGTCCAGCAGGGACAGGTCCTGATTGATGGCCTGGATGTGCGCGACCTGAACCAGCAGGAACTCCACCAGCAAGTGGCGCTGGTGCTCCAGGAGCCCTTCCTTTTCCGTGCCACAATCGCCGAGAATATAGCCTACGGCCGGCCCGAGGCCGGCCCGCTGGAGCTCGTGGACGCCGCGCGCGCGGCGAATGCACACGAGTTCGTTTCGCGCCTGCCCGCCGGTTATGACACGCGCCTGGGCGAACGCGGCGCCGGCCTGTCGGGAGGCGAACGCCAGCGCCTCACCATTGCCCGCGCACTTATCCGCGACCCGCGCATTCTCATTCTCGACGAAGCGAC
>JBEKKG010000348.1:0-7625 GCA_050010835.1 Planctomycetota bacterium | reverse complement strand
TCAGTAAATGCGTGGCCCAGAGCGTACCGCGGGCGTCCCGCCCGCCTTCGTCCTCGCGCCCTGCCGGCCTGCCACGGGCGGGCGGGACGCCCGCGGTACATTTGCTGACATGCACCCACGAGGGCCACCGGCCCGTGAATCCGGTTGACACGCGCGGCGGAGCAGGTTGAATCAGAGGGCCACCAGCGCGGTTTGAAACCGCAGATGAACGCAGATAGGAAAAGCAACATGAATTGGGGACAGACAATGTTGGTGTCGAACACGCTGTTTGCCTGCGTCCTCCCTGTTTGGGGCGGCGCCGCCGAATCCGAAAGAGCGCCTGTTGAGATGCAGATAGGGTCCCGCCTCGAACTCTTCGTGGACCGCTATCTGATTGACAAGCTTGCAGGGGCGGAACTCCGCATGCACTGCCCGCAACGGGTTCCCCTGGCGGCAGCCCCGATCAAAGGTTACTACATGACAGTCATCAAGGACGGCGACCTGTACCGGGCCTACTATCGGGGCCACGACCCCTCATACAAAGGCGGCACGGAGGATGGGAACCCGGGGGAGATCACGTGCTATGCGGAAAGCGCGGACGGCCACAATTGGAAATACCCGCAACTCGGAATCTATAAGGTGAACGGGCCGGACGGAAACAATGTCATCCTGGCCAACGCCGCTCCGTACAGCCATAATTTCAGCCCTTTTCTCGACACGCGGCCGGGCGCTCCTGACAGCGAACGTTTCAAAGCTTTGGCCGGCATTCATACCGGCGGGGGGCTGTGCGCGTTTGTCTCGGGGGATGGCATCCACTGGAAGAAGATGGCGGACGAGCCGGTGATCAAATCCGGGGACTTCGCTTTTGACTCGCAGAATAGTTCCTTCTGGTCGCAACTTGAGAACTGCTATGTGTGCTACTATCGCTCCTGGGCCACTCCCCACGGCAGGCTGCGGACCATCAGCCGGACAACATCCGCTGATTTTATTCATTGGTCCGCGGCAACCCCAATGAACCCTAATGTTCCAGGCGAACACCTGTACACGAGCAATACCCATCCTTATTTCCGCGCCCCGCACATTTACATCGCCTTGCCGACCCGTTTCCTGCCGGCGCGCGGGAACTCCACCGATATTATGCTGATGGCTTCCAGGGGCGGCTCGTGCTACGAGCGCTTGTTCCTGGAAGCCTTCATCCGCCCCGGCCTCGATCCGGAAAGGTGGGGCAACCGCGCCAATTATGCCGCCTTGAATGTGGTCCCTACCGGTCCGGCCGAAATGTCCATATACCATGCGCCGAGCGGCTACCGATATGTCTTGCGCACGGACGGATTTGTCTCGGTCAACGCAGGCCAGGTTGATGGGGAGCTGATTACCAAGGTGTTTACATTCTCCGGCAAAGAGCTGGTCTTGAACTACAGCACTTCCGCCGCCGGGAGTATTCGTGTCGAGATCCAAGCGCCCGATGGCAAAGCCCTGCCCGGCTACAGCCTGTCGGAGTGCAAGCCTCTTGTGGGCGACAAGATCGAGGGGAGTGTTTCCTGGCTTCAGGGCAGCGACGTCAACACTCTCTCCGGGAAGCCGGTGCGGTTGCGCTATGTTCTGAACGAGGCCGACCTATACGCCATGCAGTTCCGTCCGTGAACGGGAGTAACGGGGACATGCACGAAAGAGCTTTACGCTTGCCTGGCGGCCTTCTCGAAGACCAAGTCCACCTCGCGCACCCGGTCGCCGGCTATCGCATACTCCGGCATGGAGTCCACGATTTGCGCAACCCGCTCGCCGGCCTGCGCCAGGATTTGCTTCGCACCATGCTGGACCCACGCTTCGAGTTTTCCATAGCCGAACAGATTGCTGCTGTAGAAAAACTCGCGATACTTGCTCAGCGTCTCCTCGCCTTCCAGGTAGTGCCCCGCCTGCGTGCCCGCACGAATCAGCGCCACGGCCTCGTCCACAGCGGCCGAGCCATCCGCCGCCGCGGACCATTCCATGCCCTGCACGATGCGTTCGACATTGCGCAGGATTTCGCAATCCAGGATGACCTGTTCGGGGCTGAACAACTCGTCCATCGCCAGTTGCCCGGCGGCGCCGAAGGCGCGCGCACCCTGGAGCGCCTGGAACAGCACGCTGAAAGAGCGCTCGGCCATAGCCTGGGCGTCCGGGAACTTCGCCATGGAGCGGAAGGCCCCGCCCCTCATGGTGTTGCCGGTGAGGGTGCGGTACAGCGCGCGGGCAGCCATGTCGAGCAGATGGTATTCGGGCGAACCGATCACGTAATTGCCGCTGCGCATGTCGCAGGGATCGCAACGGACATGCCCGACGGTGCCCTTCTCGCCCAGAGCCCGCGCGCACGCCGCCATGCCCAGGGACTCGGCCAGCGACTGGATCAGCGTGCCGGGCAGGTGCAGGGGTGCTGTCGCGCCCGTGCAGGGCATGTTGCCGGACAACGACAACCGCAGGCCCGCTTGCTGCCGGTGCCTGATGAAGTATTCGATCCCCAGGGTATCAAAGCGCAGCGGACTGAGCATGGCCATGATGAAGGCGCGCGCCTCGCGCCCGGCGGCGGCGCCCATGTCCACTGCCGCGCCAATCTCCGCCTCAAGGGGCGGGTTGGTCAGCGTGCAGCCCGAGCGCGAGTGCTTGAGCACCGTGCGCAGGCCGGCCAGGTTGCGCAACTCCGGCGGCACGTCGCCGCACGCGACCGGCGCCACTTGCACCGTCGCGCCGGCGCCTTCGAGCAAGCGCACGGCACGCGCCGACTCCTGGCTTGTCGCCGGCCGGACTTGTCCCGCCCTGACGTCGGCGATTTGCAGGCAGCACCACGGGGCGTTGATCTTGAACGGAGTAACCGGGTCATCCTGGGCGGCGGGGGTGGCCGCTTTGGAGTCCGCCAGAATCGCGTCCACGATCTTGTCGCCGAGATAAACGCGCTCGCCCGAGGCCCGCACCCCAGGCAGGCTGGCCAGGACGCCGCGGACTTCAGGCGAAGCGCAACCAATCCCGATTTCATCCAGCACCCGCCGTGCGCCGGCGATGACGGCTTGCATGTCGCCATCCGAGAACGGGATGTTCAAAGTGGGGGGCCGGCGCGTGCCCGAAAACCCTTGTGCATTCATGGCCGAAGTATAGCGCGCCAACGGGCGTTTTCCTCTTCAAGCGCGGTCTTTTTCCCCTTGACGCTCCGCCGGGCAAGCAATATCGGCGTACTGAGTTAGAACATCATGGAGGCTGTGGTGCCGATCAGCATGAAAAGCCAGGATAAGAGCGCGCACATGATCCCGTGGCTTGAGCGCAAGTCGCAGTCGGAGGCCCGGCAGACCGCCGTGTTGGGGGCCTGGGTCTTTGTTGGCGCGGTCGTCATCTTGGTTATCACCTGGGGTTTGCTCAATATGGTATGCCTCCGCTATTTCTACTGGTTCTTTGGGTCCAGTTTATGGCTCTACACCCTCGTGCCGACAGCCGTAATCCCCCTCTTGTTCTGGGGCAGCGCCACAACCAGCCAGAAGTACTTGTCCGAGTACTCTGTGACGATGGGAACCGCGTCAGACGAGGTGTTTACCTTTCGCTTTCCGAGCGTTGGCATGAATGTCAACCCACTCGCTCCCAATACTTCTCACACAACGCTGAAGATCATCACCGACTGTCTTTACTTCGGCCCGCGAGTGATGACTGTGGCGCTAGAGATGTTCGCCAAAGCAAACCGGCTCCGCCGTCTTGACGTGCCGTCCTGCGCGGCGGTGATCGCCGTTCTCGCGGACGCCGGCCATCGGATGTCCTTTCAGGAGATTGCAGATGCCATTGACGGTCTGAACCCAGTCTCAACATTTCCGCAGCTTCACGACATTGACGGAGTTCTCTTCCTGACGAGTGAGCCGGCTGGGCTGGCCTTGGGAACCAGCCTGAAAGAGGAACTGGAACGGAGTTCACAACAAGCGCCTGGAGACGTATGCAAGTGAGCCGCGACCGTGCTGCGGTGCGCCATTCACGAGTCACCGCCCACCCCTTCTCACCCGTCGTAACGGTATCCGACGCCGTGTACGGTCTTGATCAGCGCCGGGTTCTGCGGGTCGCTTTCGATGCGCTTGCGCAACTGCGAGATGTATTGATCCAGCGTGCGGCTGTTGGGCAGGAAGTCGTAGCCCCAACCCTGGTTGTACAGCGCGCCGCGGTCCAGGACCTTGCCTCTGTTGCGGCTGAAGAATTCCAGAATCTTCACGTCGCGGACGCTCAAGTCCATGACCTCTTCGCCGCGGCGCGCGCGCAGCTCCGAGGGATACACGGCCAGGCCGCCGAGCTGGAAGGAAGCTGCCTGGCCCGCGCCGCCGCCTTGCGCCTGCGCTCTGGCTGCCAGGCAGCGCCGGGTCACCGCGCGAATGCGGGCCACGACTTCCTTGACGCCGAAGGGCTTGACAATGAAATCGTCGGCGCCCAGTTCGAGACCGATCACTTTGTCAATCTCTTCCGATTTGGCGCTGATGAAGACAATGGGCAAGGCCGGCGCCACGCGGCGCAGTTCGCGGCACACGTCGTAACCGTTCAGTCCGGGCATCATGATGTCCAGGCAGACGAAATCAGGCTGCTCTTTGCCGAAGAGCGCCAACGCCTCCTGCCCGTCGCCGGCGGGCAAGGTGCGATAGCCCTCCGCCTCGAGGATGTCGCACAAGCCCCGGCGGATGTTCAAGTCGTCTTCAGCCACGAGGACTTTCATGATGGGTTCTCCAACCTGCGACGGGTGACGGGGCACAACACGCGCGCGCCTATCTCTTACCCCTCGTCCCTCACCCCTAGCCCCTCGCCCCTAACCCCTCGCCCCTCATCACGTTCCCGGCGTCTGCAATGTCACACAGAAGCGCGCGCCCGCGTCCGCGCGGTCAAGCTGCACGTCGCCGCCGTGCAGCCGCGCCAAGTCGCGCGCGATCGTCAACCCGATGCCTGCGCCTGTCACGCCGTCACTAAGCTTATTACTGATGCGGTAAAACGGCTGGAAGATTTTCTCGCGCTGTCCAGAGGGAATCCCCGGCCCGCGGTCGCTCACGGTTATCGTCGTCAGGCCGCCGGCCTGCGAGCTGGCCACCTCCAGCAGTTTGCCGGAGGCGCCGTACTTCTCCACGTTGCTGAAGAGGTTCCCCAGAATCTGCCCCACGGCGTCGCTGTCCAGCAACACGGTGGCGGGCGCGCTCTTCTGGACGTGCACTTCGACGCCCTTGGCTTCCAGCGCCGGCCGGAACTGCTCCAGCGTCGCGTCAATCACCGCGTCCACGGAATGCGGGGCGCGGTGGAGCGTGAGCGCCTGGCGCTGCTTGCGCGCGAAGGTCAGCACGTTGGTGATCAGGCGGCTGAGGCGCTGGCTTTCCGCGACGATCACGGACAGGTACTGCCGCTCGCGCCCTTGCTCTTCGCCCGGCGGCAACTGCCCATCGAGCAACTCGGCGTACATGCGGATGTTGGTGAGCGGCGTTTTGAGCTCATGGGAGACCTGGTTCACGAAGTTGACGCGCTGCGCCGCCTCGCGCACGTCGCGGGAATACTCGCGGTAAAAGTAGACGGCCAGGCCCAGCAAAGCCACAGTTGCCACGAGCAACCCCACGCCCAAAGCCCAGAGAGTTCCGGCCTCTGTCCCGGCCCCGAAATCGCCGCTGGAAACGTAATAGTGCAGATGCCAGGCGTTCAGCGGCCGGCTGAGCGCCACGTCGGCGCGCGGCTTCTCGCCGGCAGGCGGGGCGTAATTGCCCCATTGGTAGACGACGGAGCCGTTGGAGTCCAGAAGCGCGATGCTGCCGCGGGGCGGCGCGGAGGAATCGGGTTCGCTGCCCGGCAGGCGCGCGATGATATCCGCCAGCAAGCGCGCGCCCTCCAGTTCGACGCCCACGATGTGCCCGCTTTGCGCGCGCCGCCAGAAGATCAGGCTCAAGCCGTTCTCCCAGTACCACACGTACCAGCCCTTGTCCGGCGGCGCGGCGCTGCCGCCCGGAGTATCAGCACCCGCCGGTCCGTGGGTAAGCTCCTTGTCCACCAGGAAGCGCCGCGCGCGGCGGAGGAAGTTACGCTCGGCATCGCTGAGCGCTCCCGTGGGCGGAGGGTGAACCAGTTCGCCCTTGGGGTCGAGCACGAAGACCTGGTTGATGAGCGGCGATTTGCGCGCCAGGTCGCGCAGGGCCTCGGTGTCGTAGCCGGGCATTTCCGTCAGGCGCATGAGCAGCCGCTCGCGTTCGCTGATCAGCCCGGCGATGGCCTGGTCGGTGTCGTGGAGCTTGGACGTGAGCAACTCGACGAACTGGTGGCGGATGACTTGGCGTTCCGCTGTCAAAATGCGTGCCCCCAGCCACGCCAGCAAGGCCAGGGGCACCAGGACGATGAGCAGGAAGATGATGGCCAGTTTGGGTTTCATGGCTTATTCTTCAAGACCCGCATCCTGCTGGGCCTCGTAGACCTTTTGGTTGTTGCGCATCCACTTGCGACGTTTGTCCCAATCCTTTCCCTCGAGGCCTTTTTCATCCCTGTCGTTAAGCTCTGCTTGCTTCACGAGGCCCTTATCCTTGAATCTTTCGCCGTACGTATTGAGAGTACTTTCGTTCTGTTTGAGTATCTCGCGGGCTTCAGCTATCTTGCCCTGGTCACGCAGCCAGGTGGCTTCTTTGTTCCGCTCGTTCGCCACCATGCTGACGGCGCTGACCATGACCTTGGGGTTCTCGTTCTTGTCAACCTCCGCCATCTGTTGCGTGAAAGTCACGCTGACGGTACTGCTGAGCTTATCGGTGGTCTTCGTGGCCATGTTCGCGTACGTGGCCGTGACCGTGGCGACCTCGCGAGAGCGCCCGGCTTCCGTCGCGGGAATCTCCACCTCCAGCATCGCGAACTTCTCCTGCAGACTGTAGAGCTGGTTCAACTGCACGTACACGTACTGGCCTGTGATCTCGCCGTCGCGGCCCAGCAAGCGCACGGGGCGGATGCCGTCGTTGCAGTGAATCCTAATCGAGACCTCTTGCGCCACAACCGTCAGGACATCGCCGAACTCGTTCTTGAAGACGGTCTCCAGTTCCGGCGCCTGGCGCACGAAATAATGGTTCCCGTCGGAGCGCCGCGCCAGTTGCGCCATCAGGTCCTCATTGTAATCCATTCCCAGGCCCAGAGTAGTTACCGAGATGCCCTCTTTGCGCAACGAGTACCCCAGCGCGCCCAGTTCGCTGGGCGAACTCGGCCCCACGTTGGCCTGGCCGTCCGAGAGCAGGATCACGCGGTTGACGCGCTCCAGGCCCAGGAACTTGCGGACTTCTTCCGCGCCCTTGCTGACCCCCGCGAACAAGGCCGTGGTGCTGCCGGCCTCGATGCGCCGGATGGCCGCGCGCACGTTTTCGCGGTCTGTCAGCTTCGTCGCGGGCACCAGGACGCTGACAGTCGTGTCAAAGACCACCACCGAGACGATGTCGTTGCTGTTCAGGCGGTCCAGCGCCAGGCATGCCGCGGCCTTGGCGTGTTCGATCTTCTCCCCGGACATGGAGCCGGACTTGTCGAGCACCAGAGCGACGTTGACCGGCGCACGCTCCTCGGCGCGGGTCAACGCGAAGCCCGTCAGCCCGACCTTGAGGTAGGTGACGTTCTTTTTGTCGGCCGGCAGCACAGGCTGCCCGAGACCCACATTCAACTGC
>JBEKKG010000347.1:0-7645 GCA_050010835.1 Planctomycetota bacterium | reverse complement strand
CACAACTCGCCTACTATCGCTGCGCAGCTTGCTACGACTGTACTCGTTCCCGGCCTGCGATCAATCCACAACGGCGTGACTGTGATCCCTGTTCCGGCTGTTACTGTACTCGTTCCCGGCCTGCGATCAATCCACAACGCACCGCCAGCGGGGGCCGTCCAGCCAATAACTGTACTCGTTCCCGGCCTGCGATCAATCCACAACGCTGGCTACGGCATGGATGACTTCCTTTTTACTGTACTCGTTCCCGGCCTGCGATCAATCCACAACTTAAGTGTGCGGTCATTCTGGGGGATGTTGACTGTACTCGTTCCCGGCCTGCGATCAATCCACAACGCTGCGGCGCGCCGGCTACTGGCCGCTGGTACTGTACTCGTTCCCGGCCTGCGATCAATCCACAACGCGGGTGGTGGTGGGTCAGTGGTTTATGCAACTGTACTCGTTCCCGGCCTGCGATCAATCCACAACGCTGGTCCCGCTTGCGCCGTCGCAGATACGGGGACAGACAACCACTAGGGCCTGGTGCCTGGTGCCACTGTCCGCAGACAGTGCCTTTTCGTTCGTGGCTTGTACTCCGCATGGCGGTGCTCCTTCGAGCGCAGCTTGTACTTGAAGTCCTATCACTGTCCGCTGAGAGTGGCACCCACAAAGGGGTGCAAGCCGCGATCCCCGCTGCAAGGTGGGCAGTGCCACCAGCCGATTGGCAACGGTGTGACGGTAGACGTCACCTGTTGGACTCCCCGGAGTCGTAGCGGTGCCAGAACGCCGCGATTGTTACTGGGCTCCCAAGCGCCCTTCGAGGATTCCAACCACGGAGAGGTCCTCATCCAGCGCGGGCCAATGAATGCCTGTGCCTTGGCAGATTAGTTCTACGTTGGCGAGGTCCGGCGCGGCGGCTTTCCCCAGACGGCGATTTCTGGCCGCAGGGAAGCGAATCTCGCGTTCGTCCTCCAAGCGCAGACACACCCACCCATTCTCCACCCAGACGCGCGTCGCCTTGATAAGATCAAGAGCGGATGACTTCATGCCATTTCTCCTGGATCTGAGCCATGTGTTCGGCAATCAACTCCTCTGCCCTGGCCAGCTCCTGCGTTTTCAGGCCGTGCGCGGAATCCAACTGCAATGGCTCCAGCCAGAACTTGGCGAACCCTCCTCCGCGGCGGACATGGATGTGCATGGGTTCATGTCCTTACGTTAGCGTAGAAGAAGAACACATAGCCCTCGCACCTCAATGCCTCTGGCATTCTCTTCCCCTTCAGCCGTCTTTCGTTATAACCGATACGACCGCACTTGCAAAGCGGCAAGGCCACCAGATACAGCACGCGGCCGGAATCTCCGGAATCTCCGGGAATCTCCGGGACAGTGACCACTAGGGCGGAAGGGAAAGCGGCTTGACGTTTGAGGTTCAGGTCAACCGCGCGTTGCTTCCCCGGCCTCGGGCCCTCGCCGAAGAGTGGTAGTGCGGGGCCAAGGAGACCTGTTCGGTGATCGGAGGTGACTCGAGTGGTTGTCTGTCCCCGTCACTACAGGACATTGTTGGCCAAGAGGTGTTTGGACGGAACCTCTTGACCTTGGCACGACACTTGCTCATTTTTTACTGTTGTCGTCCAAATCGCATTTGGACCTTGGCTCTTTGACAATTGAACATTGCCCAGGCTACTGAACTCAGAGCCTTTTAGCCGTATAATGGCGGACAAATGACGGGCAAATGACGCACAAATGACGGACAAATGACTACTCTTTGCGGGCTATAATTGGGGCACGTGTTTTGCTAAATATATCCTGGTAAAGGCTTTACACAAATCTATTGTCCAACCAACAATCCGCAATACGCAATCCGCAATCCGAAGTCCCGGTCCCAGGCTGGTCATTTTGGCTTGGTGCGGAAACCAAGGCGCCTCAATGAAGTGGTTTCGTACAGGCGGAGGAGTCCCGCAAGATGCGCCAGTTGAAGCCACTTCCTTGGAAAAGCTCTTCGGATTGTACTCCGCCAAGAGCATCAAGACTCGGTTCAAAACGGTTCAAACGTGTATCAAAACGGTTCAAACGTGTGACAAGAACGGATCAAACGTGTGACAAAAGGTGCTCAATGATGCGACAAAACGTTTCAAAAATGATCGCCTTCCGTACTGGTATGCATCTCATAACATCTTAGCCTTATAGCACTTGCCGCTATATGAGATGCTCAATACCAAGGCAAAGTGGTACGCGCACCTCAAGGATCGCGCTGTAGCGCGAGTTGGCAACTTGCGCCACAGACGCACTAGTGGGCCGGAGTGGGGTGGCTTCGGCCCGCTCAAGGAACTGCAAGCAGCCGAGCAATCCCTCCACCCGAGGGCAGAAGGTCACTGCGGCAGCCCACTCGACTGGCTGTACCGCAAGACGCCCCTACCGCAACTTGAGTGTGAAATCATCCAGGTAGTACGACGTCGAGACCGTCGCATTGCTACTGAACCCCACCCACGTCAGCCGCTTGAAACCCGGCTTGCCGTAGGGCAGGTCCTTGAACTCGCGCAGCGCTTGCCCCGGCGCCTGTACCGTAAGCGTCCACTTGGCCGTGGACACGTCGCCCAGCCCGCCGCTGATCTCGAACCGCACCCACTGGTCGAGGGGCAAGTCCAGCTTCGCGCCGCCGGGCAGGCTCAGCACGCCGTCGCGGATGCCGAACTGTGCGCCCGTTTGATAGTCCGATTGGCTCCAGTCGCGCCACTCGAAATCCACGATGGACGCCTTCTCGACACGCAGGGCGAAGCCGTTGCTTACCATTCCCTTGGCGTAGTTGACTTTCCAGTTGATGCACGGGTCCCACACGTTGGCCAATCCGGGAGCATCCGTAATCTTCAGGCTGCGCTTCCCGCTTGCGGCGGTCTCTTCGGTGACCACGACCGCATCGCCCTTGTTCTCCACATGCACCTCGACACCGTGCGGCGGCTGGCCCACGGTCTCATTCTCAAATGTGTCGTTGACGGGCGCAGGTTCCTGGTCGGGCGGCGCTTCCATCGGGGGATACGTGACGCTCGCTGCCTGCGCCACCCACGCCGCGTCGCCGTACACACCGGCCTTGCTGGGGTCGAACGGCTGGAAGCCGAGTTTCAGCGCCGGCGAGCCGTCCTTCAGCCGGAAGTCGTGCTTCTCGGCGTTCTCGAAGAGCGGATCGCTGATGATCGTCCCGGCTTCGTGGCCCGCTTTCTGCCAGTCGTCCAGGGTCTTGCCGGCGAACTGCACCTTCGCGCCGGCGGCGTTCCAGTAGCAGTTGTTCAGCGCCTCGAACTGCAGCGTGTCCCACGGCCCGCACAGCGTTGTGCCCGTCGTCCAGTACACGATGTTCCGCTCGAAGGTGAAGGAACGGTGCTTCTCCGCGCGCGTCGCCTGCATCTGGTGCTCCCTGCCGAAGGCGAGGATGTTGTTGCGGATGATGTTGTCCCTGCCGTAGTGCTGGTGGAAACTGGCCGTCTTCGCGTTGTAGACCAGGTTGTTCTCGAAGACGATGCCCGTGCTGCCCTCGTCCGTGTACATGCCCCAGCCGCCGTAGGAATAAGAATAAACGTCATGGAAGACGTTGTTCGCGACCAGCGAACCCTCCGACGGACCCAGCGTGTAGATGCCGCCCATATCGCTGAGCAGGCCCCAGCCGAGATGGTGGACGTGGTTGAAGCTGATCGTGTTCCGTTTGCAGACGCTGGGCGCGTACCCCCAGCGCCAGCCGGCCGAAATCGCGGTGTAGAACATGTCGGCGATCTCGTTGTGCGTCACCTGGTTGTCCGGGCTGGCCCCGATCCATACGCCGACGGCGCAGGGGAAGATGTAGCCGCCGTGGCGGATGATGTTGTTGTCCAAGACGATGTGGTGAGTGCTTTCGTTCTCGTTCCTGGGTCCCTCGGGCTCGCCGATGCGCACGCCGCCCGCGCCGAAATCGCTGATATTGCAGTGCCGCACGGCGCACTCCTTGCAGCCTTTGCGGAACCAGAGCGCGTACGTGCCCACGTGCCCGATCTCACAGTCCTCGAACGTCACGTTCCGCGCGCCATCCGCCATCACCACGGCCTCGATGCCGGCCGCGGCCTGCGTCGGCTCGAAACCGCCCGGCGGCGTCAGCCATTGCCCGTGCAGGAACGACAAGCCCTTGAAGGTGAGGTGCTCGATGAACTTCCCCGCGCCCGGCTCGCCCTGCAACACCAGCAGTTTCTCCGCCACGGGCGCAACGGCCTCAACCTTCGCGAGGTCCTCGCCCGGCAGCGGCTTGTAGTACAGCGTGCCGTCGCGGGAGAGGAACCATTCGCCGGGCGCATCGAGTGCCGCTTTGAAGTTCTCGAGGACCAGCGTGGAGTTCTTGCCCCAGGGGTTCCCCGTCATGGGCTCGCCGCTGGTGACGACGGCGTGCTCCTGCGCATCCAGGCGCTCGATGAACCGTCTGGTGTTGTCCCAATTGTGGTAGACGATCAGGTTCACGTCCTTCAGTTCGTCAGGCGTCAGCGCCGCCAGGGGAGCGAAATCCTCCGCCCTGAGGAAAACCGTCCGCAGCGCCTTCTTTGGGCGCTTCCCGACTACAGGCCCGATTGGCTCCTCCTTCACACCCAGCACATAGAACCAGAACTCATTGGGCGTGCGCGCGCGCGTGGCCCTGCGGCCGTTGACGAAGAGTTGCTCAAAGTACCACTTGCCCGCGGCGACGTCGGGGACCTTCGCCACCCAAAGGCCGTCCCCGCCCGCCTGGAAGCCTGTGATTGCGCGTCCGCCGCTGAAGACCGGCCGGGCGCCTGCTGCAGCCACGTACTGGACGGGCGCCTGCTCCGTGCCGCCGTCTTCCGGACCCAGGACGAGCGGCTGCGTGAGCGCGTATCTCCCCTCGGCGACGACAATCCGAGCCGGCGCGGCGGGCGCGTTGCCGCCGCGAGCCTTGCGCAGAGCGTCACGCGCGCCTGCCAGCGAAGCCAGCGGCCCGTCCGAACGGTCGGCGTTGGGCTGATCCAGCCGTCCGGACCACGCGTCGTCGCCGTTAGGCGCCACGTGCAACTCGAGTACTTCGGCCCCTCTTGCGGCAGCGAACCATCCAGCCGCCAGCAGTAGTACGTTGAGGACAGCAGTAGTGTTCCCCATCGGCAGGCGCCTCCATTCGCAGCACTGTTGTATTCCGGCGCTTAGCGTTCAGGAACTGGCGCGTAAATACAAGAACAAAACCGCGGTTCGCGGGAATGCGAGGCCAAGATCTGCTCCCCCCCTTGCGGTAGGTGGCAGGTGGAAGGTTTTTCAATTGTCAAAAATCCGAGCCGCGCGCGTCAGCAAGCGGTCCGCTCCCTTACGGTCGCGGCTCGGATGGGTCAAGGACTTCTGCGGCGCTGCTGCTTGGCGGCAGTACTCGTCCAACGTTACGCGATGGTTGGTTCGCGTGGCGGTTCGCCGTCAGGCGCGGGTCGCCGAGAGCCTGCCATCAGATCCGCAATGTGGGGGTGTTCAAGAGGCCGGAGGCCTGGCGCGCGTAGGCGTCGCCGGGCGGGATGGAGGTGGGTGGGCCCCATTGCCAGCTCCATGGACCGGCCAGACCGTCGCTGAAGTGAGGACCGAGCATGTTCCGCATGTTGCCGATGACCTCCACCGCCAACTCGTGGCGGCCTTGGCGAAGCGGCCTGGAAATCTCCACCGCGTACGGCGGATGCAGGATGGCTCCTGCCGGGCGGCCATCGAGCAGGACATTGGCCACCGCCCCGGCCCAGGATCCGAGTTCCAGACGGAGCTTGTCTGCCGGCCGGTGCAGGGCGATACGCCAGGTGTAGCGCACCCCGTGCGGATAGAAAGGCAGGCCCTGCGCGGTCCAGTCGCCCAGCGACAGC
The DNA here is from genome assembly GCA_050010835.1 of Planctomycetota bacterium. Taxonomy (GTDB): domain Bacteria; phylum Planctomycetota; class SZUA-567; order H5-PLA8; family H5-PLA8; genus JAPLOD01. The sequence goes on along the minus strand of JBEKKG010000347.1, from coordinate 1,817 downwards.
GGCCGCGGGGCTACGATGCGGAAACCTTTTGCGGCCGGTTGGAGCGCGAAGTCGCCGAGGATGTAGACCGGCTTGATCTCGCAGAGCATGTGGAAGCGCGGGGCGCAGAGGATGATTGTATTCTCGCCGGCGCGAAGGCGGCGTCCCACCGGGAGTCTGCGCATATCCTCATCGAACCAGCGCCGGGCTTTGGCGAAGGAGACTGCACGACCGTTGATCTTGATGGTGTAAAGCCAGGGGCGTTCCACGGCAAGACTCAGCGCCGCGCGCTGGGCGGACGGGAAGGCGGCGTCCACGTCGAAACAGTACGCCACGCTGAAGGCCGAATCGGAAGCGACCTCGTGGTCAATGAAGTTGCGGTTGAACTGGGAGGTGCCAAGCCGCCACGGGCTTCCTGGGAAGCCCTGCGCACGCCAGTTGGCGTCGTCGGCCCGGATGGTGGTCGTGCCGGCCAGGTGCGCGTCGCCGCTGTCCAGGTCGCAGTAATCCAGGAGCAGTTGGTTGGGACTCAGGGCCGTGACCTCCGGCTCGCCCAGTTCCACGGCCTGTCCCTCCCACGGTGCCGCGGCGGGGGGAGCGTCAGCGGTGGCCTGCGCGCGGCTCAGCCACAGGGCATGGCCGCGGGGGTGGAGTGTCAGCGGCATGACCAATTCGCCATTGAGGCGCTCGGCCGGAAGGGCTCGCATGGCGCCGGTCGCGGTATCCAGGTCCAGCAGTTGCCGGCCGGCGATGCGTACCGCCATCGTCAGCGGCTTGTTCCAAGGGTTGCAGAAGAACCACGCCGCGTCGCCGCCGGGCAGTTCGGTCCGGCGCCAGATCAGGCCCTGCGGCAGCGGGCCGCCTTCGGAGGCCGTGAGGCGCGGCGGAACCAGCCTGGCAACCCGGTCTGCCAGGGCTGGGACGGTAGGCACAGACTCCCATTGGCCGGCGTACTGCGCTTTGAGTTGGGTGGGTTGTGCATCGGGACGCCCGTCAACGTGCGTGGGAGCGGCGTTGCCGGCCTGGACGATCCGTCCACCTTGGGCCAAATACTGCCGCAGCAGGCGCAGCGTGGCCGCGGTCAAGTTCTCCATGACATGGGGCATGGCCACCACGTCGTAGGCACGGTGGCCGACCGCCAGTTTGCCGGCCCGCGCCTTTCCGAGCTCTTCCAGGATGGTCTCGTCGCCCAGATCGAAGTCGAGCTGGCGCTCGGCCAACGCCAGGAAAACCTCCAGATGGCCGTCGCTGACCCGCTGGCGGGAATTCGCGGGACACAATGGAATTGTGTCCCCCGAATTCCCCTCGCCGCAGGGGAGAACCGGAGGCGCATAGCGCATCCACAGGCTCGTGGTGGGCTGCAGGAGCAGCACTCGGTTGACCTCCTTCCCCTGGCTCAAGACCGCTGCGGTCCGCGCCACGTGGCCGGCATGCAGGCGATACCACGGATACCAGCTTGAATGGTCGCTGATCGTCTGGGGCCATTCGTACTGCCGGGCGCCGGCGAGCGAGACATGGCTCAGGTGCGGGTTCATGACGTTCACACCGTGGGCCAGCAGCATGTCCTCGGCCCGCTTGAACAGGGCAAACGAAACGCCGTAGCCGCCGGCGCCGCTGGATTCGACCATCGTCTTGGCGCGCCCGAGCTGGTTGGCCACGCTGGCCAATTCGCGCAGGTTGAAGCGGTGCAGGCGGTTGGCGGCCAGCTCGTCCGGAAAGACTTGGAAGGCGAGGTAGTCGTTGCCGGGGGCGTGCATCCAGCGCAGCAGGGCCATGACGCTCGGGTGGTAGCTCGGGTCGGCCCAGTGTTCCTCGTAGAAGTGGCCGGTGAACGCCAG
>JBEKKG010000346.1:0-7662 GCA_050010835.1 Planctomycetota bacterium | reverse complement strand
CGCCGGCCTCGGCGCGCGCCCGCAACTCCTTCGCAATTCAGCGGCGCACCGGGCGCTCTGAAGGCGCGCAACAGGTTCAGGCGCGCGTCCGCGGAGTTCACCTGCAGCGTATGGGCGGCGCAAACCTGGCTCAACGTCCGCTGCGGGTTGGCCTCGTCCAGTTTGAGCTGCAAGTCCTTGCAAGCCAGATCGCGGGCGCTCAGGTGCAGATGGCCGTCTAGTTGGAGTGCGGCGCGGGCGCCCTCGGCACCGAGCACCGTGAAGCGCAGGCCTGCGGCATTGGCGTCTAGTTCGAGCATGTCATTCTCCGGGTTCAAGCCCTGGAGGCGCGGATCGGCCTGTTCAAGCTTCGGGAAAAGCTGGGCCAGCACGGCCGGATCAGGCTCAAGCGTGGCGCGCAGGGCGGCCAAGCTGCCTTTGTAACTCGCGCTCACGTCCTTCAACGTTCCGCCGGTGGAAAGGGCCTCCGGCAGGGAGATCAGGCGGGCCAGCCAGGCTGCGTCCGCCGCCGGAGCGTTGATGCGCGCCTGAAGGCTGTCGCCTGCGGGATCGTATCTGGCGGCCGTGAGGGCACAGGACAGCGGCCCGCCGGCGACGATCAGCTCCGCAACCTGGAAGACACCCGCGGGCGCGCGCGTGAAATCGGCATCGAAGTCCCGCAACTCAAGGGACACGGGCTTGCCCGTCAACTTCAGTTTGCCCACGTGGGCCAGCAGGCTGTGGACCTGCGAGTAGCCGCAGTCGGACAGCTCCAGCCGGCACTTCTCCCCGGCCGGTTTCTTGTACTCATAGGCCAAGGCTGGAAAGGGAGCGGCGAGGAAGGCGTTGTCGAGATCCAACTCGCCGGAGAGCATCACGTTGTTGTTGGCATCCACGGACAAGCCCAGCCACAGCGCCCAATTGTGGCTCATGGAAAACACTTCCGGGCGATCGTCGGCGGGCTTATGGGCCAGAGCGCCAAAACAGGTGAAGTCGTTGCGCAATTTGGCGCCCACCAACTGCCAGGTGCGCACCTTGGGGTCGCCTTTGCGGATCAACTTCACGCCCGCAGCCGACCAGGTGCCCTCGGGCTGCCAGTCTTTCCGCAACAAGCCGGCCAGCAGCAGCGGCGGCGGCCGCGCGCCGCTCTTGTAGTCTTTGCACAACCAGGCGAGGAACGGCGCGCACTCCACTTGCAGGGAGTTGACCGTCAGTTCCGCACCGAGATGATCGAGCAGCCCGGCCGTGCCCGCGTCCTGGATGAACCCCGCCACTTGCTCGTTCAAGGGGGTCTCATCCCCTGGCGGGAAGAGCCTGGCGGAAAGCTCGCGCAGGCCCACCAGCGTGCCTGAAAGGTCCAGGTTGAGGAAGGATTGTTCCTTAGGCTCGGCCTGGCGGAATTCGAACTTCCGCAGGTCCAGCGAATCCTTCTGGCGGTCGAAGGCGATTTGCAGATCCGCGGAGCCGCAGAGGGGGCTATCGGCTGGGAGCAGGGTCACGGAGCGCGCGAACTCAAAAGCCCGGGGATCCAGCCGGCCCTTCATGCCCAGGGACTCCAGACAGTCGGTCCAGGTCTGGTTGCGCAGCCCGCGCAAATGCCACAGTTTGAACAGGTCCAGGCCGCGCAGCTTGAGCAGGAAGGCCCCGACACTGCCTTTGACATCCAGGCGGTCCAGGTCCAGTCTCTGGGTGTCAGGTTCCTCCTTGTTGCCGCTCAGCCGCTCCGCATACAAACCCTTCAAGGCCAGTGTAACGGCATTTTCCTGCCACTCCCAATGCGCCTCGGCTTTGCCTGGCAGAGCAATCGGGATCTTGGCCTCCAGGTTCCTGCAGGCGATGTTCAGGTCAAAGTCGGCCAGGTCCGGTTCCTGGCTTTTGGGATCCAGGAGGCGCTGGAAAACAATGCGGCCGGATTCCTCAATCTGGCCGGTCAGGCCCGTGCCGCGATAACGCTTCAGCCAGCCATTGGATGACAGGCCTGCGGCCTGTCCCCCCAGTTTGTCGTGGCTGTACAGATAGCCTTCGATATAAGGCTTGAAACGTTCGCGCAGCGCTACGATGTCGGACTGAATCACCAGTCCGGGCAGGGGCTCTTTCTGCGTGGGGTCGTTCTCGTCAAAGCGCTCCAGCGTGAGTATATCGGCCTTGGCGGTACGCCGGCAGAAAGCGTCCACGCGGACTTTCAGCGGCTTGGTCTCCGAGGCCGCTTCCAGCATCAGTTGCAGATAGGGGCTGGGCACGGCAGCCCCGGGCAGGGGCGTGGCCGCCTTGCGGTTGAACTCCATGTACGTGCGCAGCTTCATGGGCGCGGGATCATCGGCCTGCCACTGCCGCGCGGCGTTGCCCTTGGCCGCGAGTTTGACCAGATCGTTGCGCCCGACCACCTGGACCTCCAGGTCCAGAATCTCCTCAATCGGCTGAGTGAACCCGAAGAGCGCCAGAATGGGCTTGAAATCGCGCCAGAATTCCCGCCCCTTCAGGCTGAGCTGGAACTTGGCTTGGGCCGTCAGTTCGCCCCTCTTGTCCAGGCCCTTGATCAAACCCGGCAGAGCGCTGTGCGCCTCAAAGGAGGGGGCGCTGACCTTGAAGCTCTCGACCACGACATCCGGTATGCCGCCGGCAGGATTGGGCTGGGCGCTGGCGTGCGACTCGAAGTGCAGCGGCAGCGGCTGCCGCACGGGCGGCTGGTTGGGGTCATTGGGATTGGCCACCAAAGCGAAGGCGTCGGTGCTCCCCAACTTCGCGTCAATGGTCCACGCGCCATTGTTCTCGCCGATGACCCTGGCCTCGCCCTTCAGGTGGCCGCCCAGTTTCCCTTCCAGGCCGAGGCGGCGCCCGACGTCAGTGCCCAGCAGGTCCTGCAGGTTGCAGTCCAGCTCGGCACTGTACTCGCTTATGCCGCCGCGGTTCAGCCGGCTGTTCGCGCTGAAGCTCAGGTATTGCGTGGCGGGGTTCTTCAGGTCGGCCCCGCTACGCAAGCCGATAATCATCTCGTTGGGCAGATACCTGCTGCCGTTCTCCGCCAGCGTCACATCGAACTTGAGGCCCATAGGGACATTTCCGAGAGGCGGGCGGTCTGCCTCGCGGATGGACACCAGGCTGGCGCTCTCGATGTCTTCGCTCCGCAACTGCAAGTGCCGCGGATCGCGGATGTGGGCGGTTATTTTCCCATTGATGGGCTTCCCCAGTACGACTTTGAACCCCATCCCGTAAGGCTCCCAGGCGTAGCCCAGGTGCTCAAAGAAGCGCGCCAGGTCAAAGTCCGTCATCTTTAGCTGCAGTTCGCTGTCGCTGAGATTGGCGCTGTCAAGCACCGAAGCGGCGTCGAGGAGATTGAGGCTGCCGGTGAGCGTCAACCGCCCCTCCGTTGCCGGCGCGGGGATGGCGTTGACCTTCATCTCGCACTGTTCGATTTCCAGGGGCTGCCCTTGCCTCGGCTGGCGCAAGCGCAGGTTGATGTCCTCCAAACTGGTTTCTCCGATGTTCGTGTAGTAGTCGCGCAGACGCACGGTGCCGTCCTTTACCTCCAGCAGCGCGTTCAATTGCACCAAGCCCAGCTCCATGCGCGGGACGTGCGCGTACTTGCTGAGGATATCGCGGATGTTCAGAATGCCGACGGTCTTGGAGCGTTCAATGTTGACCTCCGGATTGGTCAACACGATGTGCAGGTTCCGGTACTCGCGCCGCCAACTGCGCAGCCACGGCCATACCTCGAAACTGATCGTGGCGCTGGGCACCACGATGAAAGGATGCTGGCCGCCCCCAAAGTTCTCGCGGTCTTTGATCCTGAGATTGGTGACGCGCGCCACGCCCTCGAAGGGGTCCACTTGTATCGAGTCCACGTCCGTTTCGTCACGGAGGAGGTACTCCTGGATGTTGCTGACCAGCATGTACTTGAGCCGGTTCTTATCCAGAATCACCCAGCGCAGCACGGCGTAGAGGACCGCCACCAGGAGCAGCAGGCAGCCGGCCCCCCACGCGCAGGCACGGACCAGACGATGGCCCCAGAGCCTGCTCCAGAGCGAGGGCCGCTGGACCAGCAAGCGCATTTTCACAGTGCCCACCGCAATTTCGGCGGCGCCGGAAAGCGTTGCAGGCCCGGCAAGCAGTTCCCCGTTGATGGTGATGCTGCCCACCGCTGAACCGTTAGGCGCGGCGCTGCCGGAGGCGGCGGGACGAATGAGCAGCGTCTCGCCGTCAGTGCTGAGGTAGGCGTGGGTGGGCAGGATGCCTTCACCGCGGATACAGATTTGGCAGGCCGCATCGCTGCCCACCCGGCTTTCACCGCGCGGCACAAGAAACGACCCGTCCGGCCCTGTCAGAACAAACTGCTGCATCGCACGTCTCTTTCTAACATAAAGACGTTCGATTGCAGCGAAATCCAGAACTAAATAGGCTTGAGGGTTGGGGCTTGAGGTATTCGGGGCGCACGGTGAGCAGGCAAAGGCTCAAGCCTCAAGCCTATCCCTTCTCGTACGCCGCCACAACGTGCACAGGGAAAACAAAGGGGACGCGCACTACGCGCAATTCGCTCAGACTTTCGCCCACCATCTCGCGCAGCCGCGGCAAGGAGAAACGGTGCAGGTGGTACTCCACGTTGTAGACCCGCGGCTGGCCATCCTGCCCCGTGCCGAAGAAGAGGCCCTGCAAGCGCAGCGATTTCACCCAGTTCATGCCGCGCTCAATCTGGTCCTCGTCGCAAACCGAGATCACGATCCGCCCGCCGGCTTTCGTAACGCGGGTGATCTCCGCAATGACCTGTTCAGGGCGCAGCACGTGCGAAAACAGCGAGGACGCGATGACCCTGTCAAAGTAGCCGTCTGCATAAGGCAAGTGCTCGGCATCCCCCTGGATGATCTGGGCGCCGCTGCCCAGAATGGCTTGCGCCCGCTGGACCATGCGCGGCGACAAATCCACGCCGTGACGCTCGCGGCCAGGCAGTTGGGCCAGCAGGTGGCCCGTGCCGCAACCCACGTCCAGGACGCGATGGCCCGGCCGGGCCTGCAACCAGCGGATGACCGCTCGCGCCCTCTTGTTTTCCACCCAGCGCACAATACCCCGCGGATGGTGCTCGAACACCTCCGGGTCGTACCGCTGGAGCATCTGCTCGTTCCAGTCGGCAAAATGTTCAGGTGCGTGCGGTTCAGCCATTCGTTCTGGCACAATTTAGCGTCAGTTGCGCAGTTGGCAAAGCACAAATGGGCTTGAGGCGTGAGGCTTGAGGCTTTGCCTCCAGACCGTGCGCCCCGCATGCCTGAAGCCTCAAGCCTCAAGCTTCCTTCTCCGTGCCTCAAACCAGCGTGTTATCTCGCCAAGTTCCATGCAATTCAAGATGCGCTCTTTCGGCACGCCGCCCTTGCGCGCCACGGCCACGCCCCAGCGCACCACTCCCAACTCGGGGATGGAATGGGCGTCGGGGTTGATGCTCAACATGCAACCCAGTTCCAGCGCGCGCCGGTGCCAGCGCCAATCCAGGTCCAGGCGGTGCGGATGGGCGTTGATCTCCACGGCCACGCCCTGGCGCGCGCAAGCCTGCAGCACCGCGTCCACGTCCACTTTGTACGCCTCGCGCTGCAAGAGCAGCCTGCCTGTCAGGTGGCCCACTATGGTCGTGTGCGGGTCGGCCACAGCGGCGATAAGGCGGGCGGTCTGCTGCTCTTTGCTGAAGTTGAACCGGCTGTGCACACTGGCCACGATGAAGTCGAAGCGGCGCAGGATATCAGGGGGATAATCGAGCGCGCCGTCATCGCGGATGTCCGACTCGATGCCCTTGAAGATGCGAAAGGAGCCGGGCTCGTACTGGGCGTTCAGTTCGTCAATCAGCTCATGCTGTGCGCGCACGTTCGCTTCCTTCAGGCCGCCCGCGTAACCTGCGCTTTGCGAATGCTCAGCCACGCCGAAGTACTCGCAGCCGCGCGCGCGGACCGCCTCGGCCATGGCAGGCAGCGTGTCTGCGCCATCGGAAAAGACCGTATGAGCGTGCAGGATGCCACGGATGTCCTCGCGCCGCACCAAGTGGGGCAAGCGGCCCTCGGCTGCCAGCGCGATCTCGCCCAGTCCTTCGCGCAGTTCCGGCTCGATAAAAGGCAGCTCCAGGGCAGCGTAAACCGCCTCTTCATCGTAGGCACAGATCTCCCCGCCGCTGCGCCATAAGCCCTTCTCGGAAAGCTGTATGCCCTTGGAGGCCGCCAGCGCGCATAACTCCTCAAGATGCTTGGGTCCGCCAGTGGCAAAGAGCAACACGACACCGTACCGCCGGGGGAAGCTGAGGAAAACGCGCACCCCGCTCTGCAGAAAGTCTTCCTCGGAATCGGGGCTTTCAGCGACGATGCAGACGTAATCCACCACTTCACAACCGCGGCGCAGAGGGCCGGCCGGCACCACCCGGCGCAGGCGCGGATGTTCCGCAGCCAGGCCCACGCAGACGAACTGCGCCAGCTCCTCCGCTGAGTGCACAAGCTGGAGGCCGTGGGTGCGTTTCAGAAACTCGAGACCCTGAAGCACCTTCTTCTCCAAGGCTTCGCCCAGGCCCTTGCAGTCCCGCAGCCTGCCGGCGCGGCAGGCCGCCTCAAGCTCCTCCAGGTTGCTGAGGCGCAGATCTTTGTAGAGGAGGGCGGCTTTCTTCGGCCCCAGGCCGGAGACCTTGAGAAAGTCCAGCACGCCCGCCGGCATCTGCGTGCGGAGAAAATCAAGGGTCGGGTGTGACCCGGTCAAATGCAGCCGGGCAATCTTCTCCGCCAGCGCCTCGCCGACGCCGGGGAGATCCCGCAGCTTCCTGTGCGCCACCAGTTCATGGAGCGGCGTCGGCAAGGCTGCGAGTGTTTCAGCAGCCGCATAGTAGGCCCGCACCTTGAAAGGGGGCTCATCGGTCAGTTCCATGCGCTGCCCGATCTCTGTCAGGAGGCTGGCCACAGCAGGAGCGTCAAGTGGCGGATTCATAGACTCTTGTTCCTTATGTAGCGCAACCCTCCGGGTTGCGGCGCAATCCAGAGGATTGCGCTACAGTATGTGTTCCAACTGCTTATATACTGCCGGCGGTCGAAATCCAGGCATTTCTTGGAGGCTTGAGGCCCAAATCTCAACCCTCGCCTCTCGAGCCTCAAGTGGCCATGCCGAGATAAAAGCGCAGCAGTCCCGAGGCGCAGGCCAGACCTGAGACTATCAGCGGCGACCACATCGGCAGCCAGTGGCGCCGGGCGCCTTCCATGCAGGCCAGGCTGAGGCCACAGTATGCGGCGCAAATGAGGATCGAGAAGCCCACCCCCAGAACCTGCCCGCGCGTCTCGCTGACGAGCAGCGGAATCGCGAGCCACAACAGGAACACACTCATAGCCGCCGTGGCCAGGCGCTGCCACCACTCCACCGTCAGTTCCGGCTTCACTGCGCTGGCCTGCTCCAATTCCGCCTTTCGACCCAGCCGCTCCAGTTCTGCTGCGATGTGGTTGACTGCCGCCGCATTGAAGTTCGCCGAGACTCCTTTGAGATTGTGGGCAGCCCGCGTAAAAGCCGACGACCCAGAGGATTGCGCCGATGCTTCGAGACATTGACGGACGAGGAACGGCCTTCATGGATTCTATTGATGGGGAAATAGAAAGCCTTCGCCTAAGACGCTCAAAACGCAAACAAATCGGGGAGGTAGGCGTATGTGTCTTTGCATGGACTCGGCCCACCGCTTCGAGCAAA